>NZ_CP092471.1:0-67500 GCF_026168555.1 Qipengyuania spongiae
ATGAGCAAGTTCGGTAGTGCGAGCGGTACGCAGAAGAAGGCAGGCGAGGATACGATGGAAGATCTGGAAGCGGTGAACCTTGCGGCCGATTGGGCGGATATCAGCCAGGGTCTGCGCAAGGATCTCGGCCACCAGCTTCACAGCCAGTGGATCAAACCGATCCAGGTCGGCGGGCTCGACAAGGAAACCGGCACGCTCGCGCTCTATCTGCCGACGCAATTCTCGGCCGACTGGGTCAAGGACCGCTTCTCCGACCGCCTCGGCCTCGCCTGGAAGATCGCGTGCAGCGACGTGCGCCGGGTCGAGATCGAGGTTCATCCCGGTCGCCGCCAGGTCGCCGACCTGCGCTTCCACACCGACGGTCGCCGCCCCGCCAATGACGGCGCCGACAGTTCGATGATGACGATCGCCGCCGACACGATCGGCGATGCAGGGTTCACTTCTAGCGTCGGGCTCGACCCCACTCTCACTTTCGGTGCCTTTGTCACCGGAGAGGCCAACGTGCTCGCCTGCAACGCGGCGCAACGCATGGCCGCGCCGGACAAGCCGCAATTCTCGCCGCTCTACCTCAAGGGCGCGACCGGACAGGGAAAGACTCATCTGCTCCATGCGATCGGCCACAACTTCCTGACCGCGCATCCGCGCAGCCGGATCTTCTACTGCAGCGCCGAGCGCTTCATGGTCGAGTTCGTCCAAGCGCTGAAATCGAACCAGATGCTGGAGTTCAAGGCCCGGCTGCGCAGCTTCGACCTGCTGCTGGTGGACGACATCCAGTTCATCATCGGCAAGGCCAGCGCGCAGGAGGAACTGCTCTACACGATCGACGCGCTGCTGGCCGAAGGCAAGCGGCTGGTCTTTGCCGCCGACCGCGCGCCCCAAGCGCTGGACGGCGTCGAACCGCGCCTGCTCTCGCGCCTTTCCATGGGTCTCGTCGCCGACATCCAAGGCGCCGATATCGAGCTGCGCAACAAGATCCTCCATTCCAAGCTGACCAAGTTCGCGCCGCTCGAGGTGCCCGAGGACGTACTCGATTTCCTCGCCCGGACGATCACGCGCAATATCCGCGAGCTGGTCGGCGGCCTCAACAAGCTGATCGCCTATGCCCAGCTGACGGGGCAGGAAGTCTCCCTCCAACTGGCCGAGGAACAGCTGACCGATATCCTCTCGGCCAATCGCCGACGGATCACGATCGACGAGATTCAGCGCACCGTCTGCCAGTTCTACCGCATCGACCGCTCTGAGATGAGCAGCAAGCGCCGGGCTCGCGCCGTGGTCCGCCCGCGTCAGGTAGCGATGTACCTTTCTAAGGTACTGACCCCGCGTTCTTATCCCGAGATTGGCCGCAAGTTCGGCGGGCGCGACCATTCGACCGTGATTCACGCCGTTCGCCTGATCGAGGATCTGCGCCAGCGCGACGCCGATATGGACGGCGATGTGCGCAGCCTGTTGCGCCAGCTCGAAAGCTGACCCTTCCGCACAAGCGATCCACATGATCCGCACCGTCTGTAGACAGAGCCGTCCACACCTCTGTCGACACGCGCTGCACATGGTGCCAACGGGTTTTCCATGGCATTTTCCCCCGAGCGCCTCGACCGCTTCGCCCGGCACATCGTGCTTCCGCAGATCGGCGGGGCGGGCCAGTTCGCGCTGGCCGAAGCGCATCTCGCGCTGGTCGGCCTGGGCGGGATCGGCAGCCCGGCGCTCCAGTATCTTGCCGGGGCGGGCATCGGCCGGCTGACGCTGATCGACGACGGCGATGTCGAGCTGTCGAACCTTCAGCGGCAGACCATCTATACCGAGCGCGATATCGGCCACGGCAAGGCGGTGGTCGCGCGCCAGTGGTGCGCCGATTTCGACCGCCAGCTCGACGTGTCGATCAGTGATGCGCGGATCGGAACCAGCAACGCGGCTACGCTGATCGGCGATGCCGACCTCGTGCTTGACGGAACCGACAATTTCGCCACCCGGCTCTGCGTGTCCGACGCCTGCGTGGCGCAGGGTGTGCCGCTGCTTTCTGCCGCGGTCGGCCGGTTCCAAGGGCAGGTCGGGGCCTTTGCCGGACATCTGCCCGACCAGTCCTGCTACCGCTGCTTCGTGGGCGACGCCTTCGATGCCGACGATTGCGACAGCTGTGCGGAGGACGGGATGCTGGGGGCCATGGCGGGGTGGATCGGCAGTTTCGCCGCCATGCAGGCGATCCGTATCCTTCTTCATGACGTCACCGAGATGGGCGACCTGCAATGGGGTCGCGTGCATCTGCTCGACGGGCTCGCGCCTGCCATGCGCAGCTTCGCGATCGCCAAGGACCCGGAATGCAAGGCGTGCGGATCACCTCGATAGCACCTCGTCGACCCAGCGCGGCACCAGTTCGCCTGCCGGACCATGCCGATGCTCCTCGAAGAGATGCGAACCCTCGCTCGGCTCGAGATTGAGTTCGAGCGTGCGCGCGCCGTGCGCGGCCGCCTCCTGCACGAAACCGGCCGCCGGATAGACCGCGCCGGACGTGCCGATGGAGACGAACAGGTCCGCACGGGCGAGCGCGCCGTAGATGCGCTCCATCTGGTAAGGCATCTCGCCGAACCAGACGACGTCCGGGCGCAGGGCAGGCGCACCGCAGGCCTTGCACGCGGGCCGTTCCAGCATCGCGCCGGTGAACGGCTCGCGCGCGTCGCAGGCGGCGCAGAGCGCGCTCAGCAACTCGCCATGCATGTGGAGGACCCCGGTGGCCCCGGCGCGCTCGTGAAGGTCGTCGACATTCTGCGTGACGATCAGCAGGCTGCCCCGCCCTTCCCATTCGCGGTCCAGCCGCGCGAGCGCCCGGTGCGCGGCATTAGGCTCGACACGGGAAAGCGCCGCGCGCCGCATATCGTAGAAGCGCAGCACGAGTTCGGGATCGCGAGCGAAACCCTCCGGCGTGGCCACGTCCTCGACCCGGTGCTGTTCCCACAATCCGCCTGCGTCGCGGAAGGTATCGATCCCGCTTTCAGCGCTTATCCCGGCGCCGGTCAGGATCACGATGTTGCGAATGGTCGTGTTGCGAATTTCTGGCATGCGCGTCATGAAGCACGGGCGACAAGGGAGAAGCAATGGCGCGCATCGGCATCATCGGCAGTGAAGGGCGCATGGGCCAGGCGATCGCCGCCCTGCTTGAGGGCGCGGATCACGAACTCGCGGGCGGCGCGGATCGGGGCGGCGACGCCGCGCGGCTCGCCGATGCGAGCGACGTACTGATCGACTTCTCTTCGCCCCAGGCGCTTTCGATCACGCTTCACGCGGCGATAGGCGCGGGCGTGCCGGTGGTGATCGGCACGACCGGGCTGACCGAGGACAATCACCGCGCCATCGACGAGGCGGCGCGCGCCGTACCGATCCTGCAGACAGGCAACACCTCGCTCGGCGTGACGCTGCTCGCGCATCTGGTCGAGGAGGCGGCAAAACGCCTCGGACCCGCCTGGGACATCGAGATTGTCGAGATGCATCACCGGATGAAGGTCGACGCACCTTCCGGCACGGCACTGCTCTTGGGCGAAGCGGCAGCGCGTGGGCGGGGGATCGACCTTGCGGATAACACCGAAAGCGGGCGGGACGGGCATACGGGCGAGCGGGCCAGCGGCGCAATCGGCTTCGCCGCACTGCGCGGGGGGACCGTGGCCGGCGAACACAGCGTCATCCTTGCGGGCGAGGAGGAGCGGATCACGCTCTCCCACCACGCCGAGAACCGGGCGATCTTCGCGCGCGGTGCACTGCGGGCCGCCGAATGGCTGATCGGCCGGGCGCCGGGCCGCTACGGGATGGACGACGTTCTCGACCTCTGACGACACGCAACATGACCAAGGACCAGATCTTCGAGTTCTTCCGCCGCCTGGCGGAGGACAATCCCTCGCCCGAGACCGAGCTCGAATACGGCAACGCCTATCAGTTGGTCGTGGCCGTGGCGCTTTCCGCACAGGCGACCGATGTCGGCGTTAACAAGGCTACGCGTGCTCTGTTCGCGCAGGTCGAAACGCCGCAACAGATGCTTGACCTCGGTGAAGAGGGGCTGAAAGCGCATATCAAGACGATCGGCCTGTTCAACTCCAAAGCGAAGAACGTGATCGCGCTCTCGCGATTGCTGGTCGAGGAATATGGCGGCGAGGTGCCGGACACGCGCGAGGATCTGGTGCGGCTGCCCGGCGTGGGGCGCAAGACGGCCAATGTCGTGCTCAATTGCTGGTTCGGGCAGGAAACCTTTGCGGTGGACACCCATATCCTGCGGGTCGGCAACCGCACCGACCTCGCCAAGGGCAAGACGCCCGAACAGGTGGAAGCGAAGCTGGAACGCCGCGTGCCCCAGCCCTTCCGCCTCGGCGCGCATCACTGGCTGATCCTGCACGGCCGCTATATCTGCAAGGCGCGGACGCCCGAATGCTGGCGCTGCCCCGTGGTCGATCTGTGCAGCTTTCGCAAAAAGGTGATGGAAAAGCCCGGTCGGAGAACGAGCGGCTGAGTTGGTTTGCCAGCGCGGCCCGCCCGAACCGGTTCGACAATTTTCTGAAATTGTTCATTATTTTCGGTGTAAGATCCTTTCCGAATATGCGCGAAGGACACATCTATGGTTGGTTGCAAAGGATGCCGTGGCAGCGATCAGGGGTTCGCGATCGAAATGGCTTTCCAGCCGATCGTCGACGTCGTTACCGGAAAGGTCTTCGCATACGAGGCGCTCGTGCGCGGTGCGGCAGGGGAAAGCGCCGGCTCAGTCCTGGAGCGCGTAACACCCGAGAACCTCTATGCTTTCGATCAAAAATGCCGGGTCGCGGCAATCGAGGGTGCGGTCAACGCTGGCATCCTGAAAAACGAAGCGAAGCTGTCGATCAATTTCCTCCCGAACGCCGTCTATTCCCCGCTCGCCTGCATTCAGCTGACGCTGCGAACCGCTTCCGCCACCGGTTTCCCTGTCGAACGACTTATCTTCGAGTTTACCGAGAACGAGAAGATGGTCGATACCAACCACGTTCGCACCATCGTGGAATGCTACAACCAGATGGGTTTCGGAACGGCGATCGACGATTTCGGAGCAGGCCATGCCGGCCTCAATTTGCTGTCGGCCCTGACGACCGATTACCTCAAGCTCGACATGGAAATGATCCGGGGGATCGACACCAAGAAGCGCAATCGCGTCATTGTGGAGGGGATCGTGGACATTGCTTCCCGGTTGGGCGTGACGCTGATTGCCGAAGGTATCGAGACGGTTGAGGAGTACCGCGCACTGCGCGAGATGGGCGTGCGGCTTTTCCAGGGATATCTGTTCGCTGCCCCGGCATTCAAGGCGCTGCCGGACATCGCCCTACCCGATCGGATCGTCACGCGCGCCGCCTAACCCCTACGGCGGCATCTGACAGAAGCGGACCGCGCCTCAGACGTCGTCGGCCGAGATCATCTCCACCCGGTCGAGCTCGCCGGTCATACTGGCGACCGTCACCGCCACCGCGGCATCGCCGCTGACATTGGTGGTGGTGCGCATCATGTCCATGATCCGGTCCACGCCCGCGACGAAGGCGATCGTCTCAAGCGGCACGCCGACCGTGCCAAAGACCAGCGCCATCATGATGAGACCCGCGCCCGGAATGCCCGCAGCCCCGATCGCGCCCAGCGTCGCGGTCAGCGCGATCATGCCGTAATCGACCCAGGAAAGGTCCACCCCGAAGATCTGCGCGCCGAACAGTGTCGCGAGGCCGAGATACATCGCCGTGCCGTTCATGTTGATTGTCGCACCGAGCGCGATGATGAAACTCGCCACCGAGTTCGAGACGCCGAGATTGCGCTCGGCACAGCGCAGGGTGACCGGCAGCGTGGCGTTGGACGAGGCGGTGGAGTAGCTGACCGCGATCGCGTCCACGATGCCGCGGAAAAAGTCGATCACCGGTAGCTTCGCCAGGAACTTGATCATCGCCGAATACATGATCGCGATGATCAGGATGCAGCCGAGATAGTTCAGCGCCACCAGCGCGCCCAATGCCTGAAGCGCAGACAGGCCCAGCGTCCCCGCCACCCAGGCCATCAGCGCGAAGACGCCGAAGGGGGTGAGCTCCATGACGATCATCGTCACCTTCTGCATCACCACCGAACCCGCATCGAAGATGCGTCCCAGGGGATCGGCCTCCTTGCCCGCCATCAGGATGCCGATCCCGATCAGGAGCGCGAAGACGATGAGCGGCAGGACATTGACGTCCGCCATCACCTGAACCGGGCTCTGCGGCACGATCTCGAGGATCATCTCGCGCCAAGTGGTGTCGTTGGGCGGCGGCGCGCTGCCCATCTCGATCGAGCCGGTATCGACCAGCAAGCCCGGCTTGATCAGCGTGCCGAGCAGCAGGCCGAGCCAGACCGCGATCTGGCCAGTGACCACGAAGATCAGAATCGCCCGCCCGCCGACGGCGCCGAGCTTGCGCAGATCGCCGATCGCCGCGACGCCCGAGACGAGGCTGAAGAAGATCAGCGGCACCACCAGCATCTTGATGAAGGCGATGAACACGTCGCCGATGATCTTGATGCTCTCGGCCCCCGGCCCCCAGGCAAGGCCCACGACGATGCCGAGGATCAGCGCGCCGATCACGCGCTGCCACAGAGGAATGGCGAACCAGGTCTTCATGCGTCGGATTCCCTCAAAGCCGCAGCGCTCTGGTCGCGATGTCGGCGTAAATGCTGCTTAGCGTATAAAGGTCGGCGACTGCCACCGCCTCGTCGGTCTTGTGCATGGTTGCGTTGACGAGGCCGAATTCGATCACCGGGCAGACGCTGCGCAGGAAGCGCGCGTCCGAGGTGCCGCCCGTGGTGGATGGCTCGGGAGCGATGCCCGTCGCGGCCTCCACCGCCCCGGCAATGACGGCGCTGAAATCCCCCGGCGGCGTCAGAAAGGGCTCGCCGCTGACGATCGGCAGAGCCGTGCCGCCATGCTTGCGGGCGATCGCCACGACCTTTTCCGAAAGCGAAGCGCCCGAATGCGTGTCGTTGAAGCGGATCGAGATCCGCGCCTTCGCCACCGCCGGGATCACGTTGTGCGCACGATTGGAAATGTCGATCTCGGTAATTTCGAGATTGCTCGGCTGGAACCACTCGGTCCCCTCGTCGAGCACCAGCGCGTCGAGCTCGGTGAGGATGCGAACCAGTGCCGGGATCGGATTGTCGGCGAGGTGCGGATAGGCGACATGTCCTTGCGTGCCCTGCACCTCGATCCAGATATTGACCGATCCGCGTCGGCCGATCTTCATCATGTCGCCCAGCCGGTCGACGCTGGTGGGCTCGCCGACGAGGCAGAGGTCGGGCTTCACCCCGTTCTCCTCCATCCAGTCGATCAGCGCGCGCGTGCCGTGCAGCGCCGGGCCTTCCTCGTCGCCGGTGATGATGAAGCTGATCGTACCGGCTTCGGCGGGCACGTTCGCCGCCGCATCCACCATGCAGGCGATCGCGCCCTTCATGTCGACCGCGCCGCGACCGTAGAGCAGATCGCCGCGCACTTCCGGCGCGAACGGCTCGGCCTGCCAGCCCGCGCCCGGGGGCACCACGTCGAGATGCCCGGCGAACGCGAAGTGCCTCGATCCCGCCGGGCCGCGCCGGATGGCGAAGAGGTTCTCGACCGGTTCCTCGTCGCTCCCCTCCTCGCCCGAACCTCGGGTGAAGCGGGTGACCTCGAAGCCGAGCGGGGCCAGCATGGCCTCCATCGCGTCGAACACAGGGCCGCGTGCGGGCGTGACGCTGGGTGCGGCCATCAACCGCGTGGCGAGATCGAGAACGTCGGTCATTCCTGTTCCTCTCCCGGCAGCGGTCCCGGCGCGAAGGCACGGTCCAGCCCTTCGGCGATGCGCAGACCGGCCTGCGTCACCCGCCGCTCGGCCACGGGCACGGCGGCGGCGATGTCTTCCTGCGTCAGCGCGGTTTCCTCCGGCACGTCGATGCAGGGGCCGCAGTCGAAGGCGTTGGGATAGACGAAGTCGCGGGCCAGCTGCCAGCTTTCCCGGCCCCAGTCAGCCGGGCCACCGCCGCCCAGCGCGGCGCGCTCGGCCTCGGTGTAGCGCCGCACGAGCGCGGGCCGCGCCTCGCTGATCGCACGCTCGGCCAGCGGGCCGTCCCAGATCGCATGCAGGTTCAGCCCCGGCGCGATACCGTAGGCGACCGTCCGGTCGTTGCCGCCGCGATCGTCTAGATCGCCGGAGTGAAGCGGCATGTGGATGTCGCCGGCGAAGTGGATGTAGAAGGCGAGCGCTTCGAGCCGGACGGGATCGGGCAGGCTCTCGTCGGCGAGGATGCGGAGGTTGCGCGTGATCTGCGCACTGACGCAGGAGCCGCCGGAGCAGTTCTTGCGGTCGCTGTATTCCTCGGTGATCGGTTCGGTCTGGTAATGCCAGGCGAAGGTGTAGGCC
The DNA here is from genome assembly GCF_026168555.1 of Qipengyuania spongiae. Taxonomy (NCBI): domain Bacteria; kingdom Pseudomonadati; phylum Pseudomonadota; class Alphaproteobacteria; order Sphingomonadales; family Erythrobacteraceae; genus Qipengyuania; species Qipengyuania spongiae. The sequence goes on from NZ_CP092471.1 coordinate 8,397, forward strand.
CAGCGCCAGTACTCGCCGCGCAGGCAATCGGGCCAGACCGCCGCATCGCCGATCGTCGCGAGCGGGCAGTCCGGCGTGCCGAGCTGCGGGGCGGCGCGCAGCAGGCGGGCGATCCCGGCGCGGGTCTCGGGGCGCACATTCGCCTGCGCGATCTCGCCCGTCACCGTATGCGCGTAGTATCCCCAGGCCGAGGCCGGTAGCGGCACCAGCGCCGCCAGAGCGGCGAGCACCAGAGCGATCAGGCGGCCGCGGTTTCGTATTGCTCGATGACCCACTCTTCGTTCTCCGAGGCTGCGATCCAGCCCTGCATCCATTCGTGTTCCCAGATCGCCTGCATGTAGGCGGCGGCAAAGCCCGGCACGCCGATCTGATAGCTGATGAAGCGGCTCACCACCGGCGCGTAGAACACGTCGGCCGCCCCGAACGTGCCGAACAGGAACGGGCCGCCCCCGCCGAAACGGCTGCGGGCCTCCGCCCACAGGCCGAGGATGCGCAGGATGTCGCCCCGGCACGCCTCGCTGGGCGCGAACCCCTCGAACCGGCGGCGCACGTTCATCGGGCATTCCGACCGCAGTGCCTGGAAGCTCGAATGCATCTCCGCCACCATCGCGCGCGCCGTGGCGCGGGCCGCCTCGTCCTTCGGCCAGAAGCGGTCGCGCCCGACCTTGTCGGCGAGGTATTCGAGGATGGCGAGGCTGTCCCACACCACCGCTTCCCCATCCCACAGGATCGGCACCTTGCCGCGCGAAGGCTGCGTGCCGCCGCGCGCCGCATCGAGATTGCCGGCCTTCAGCTCGTCCCACGCCTCGCCGCCCATCGGCACCACGATCTCCTCGAAACCGAGGCCCGACTGCTTGGTCGCGAGCCAGGCGCGCAGGCTCCAGCTGGAGTAGTTCTTGTTGCCGATGATGAGTTTCAAGGCGGTGCCCCCGTGGTTCGCCCCGCGCCCTAGGCGTTCATCCGCGCGCTGTCGACGCTGAACGGTGTTACAGGTGTTACACTGTCCAGACAGAGAAATCGGCGGGTCGAGTTCGTCGAGCATTCGTCTGAAGTCATCAGCGGAAACAGAGTGGCGGGGATTGTCCATTACCGCTGCCTGCCATGCGCGCTGGCCTGTAGGAAAACGGTTTGGCGTCCGCTAAAGCCCGCATCATGACCTTGCGCCCCTTTCACCTCGCCTTCCCTGTCGACGATCTGGCCGCCGCGCGGGCCTTCTACGGCGAGGCGATGGGCTGCGCGGAGGGTCGCTCGTCCGACGAATGGATCGATTTCGACTTCTTCGGGCACCAGATCGTCGCCCATCTCGCGCCGGGCGAGGCGGGAGACCGCACGAGCAACCATGTCGACGGGCACGGTGTCCCCGTCCCCCATTTCGGTATCGTCCTGTCCATGGCCGACTGGCAGACGCTCGCCGACCGACTGCGTGCGGCGGGAACCGAGTTCGCGATCGAACCGACCATCCGCTTCAAAGGGCAGCCGGGCGAACAGGCGACGATGTTCTTCCGCGATCCGGCAGGTAACGCGCTCGAGATGAAGGCCTTCGCCGACGATTCGAAGCTGTTCGCGCGGTAGAACGGCTGGCGGACAGTCGCGATTAGGCGATCCGGGCAATCGGTGTTACATCGCGAATGCTGACGTCGAATAATGCGACGGACTTCGGATTTTGACGACCGCCGCTTGCCCTTATCGGCCCCGGCGCAAACCAGACGACGACTTCCTTTCATCGAACGATTTTAAGCACGAACCCGTCGCATGTCGCGGCGGGCAACCCATGCGTTCTGGAAAGGACCAATCATGAGCAAGACCGGAACAGTCAAATTCTTCAACGCCGACAAGGGCTACGGCTTCATCCAGCCCGATGACGGTTCGGACGACAGCTTTGTCCACATCAGCGCCGTGCAGGCCGCCGGCATGCACACGCTCGATAAGGAGCAGCGGCTGAATTACGAAGTCGAAACCGGCCGCAACGGCAAGGCGAGCGCCGTGAACCTCTCGGCCGCCGACTGAGCCGCACGCATACCCGCGACCACCGCCCGCCCGCCTACGCGCGGACGGGCGGTGGCGTGGACTACCCACGATACGTCGCCCGCGAAGTCTGAACACGGGTCAGACTTACGAAATTCGCAAACGGCACACTCATGGCGCGGCCTCGCTGGCCAACGCCGTGCGCGTGCGAACACGAGGAAAAAGGTCGAATTGGTCCCGGCTCGGGAAGAGCGCCGAAGCTGGATCGGCAGCCTAAACCTGGAAAGCTGCACTCGGTCGTGACTTGGCTGCTACATACGGTCGCTACTCGCGTATCGTCGGCTCTGCGCACTTTGTCCGGTCAATTGGGGGCAGAAGAAGCGGACTTTCGGCTTACGCGCCCAATGTCGGACATTCGACGTAATATGCGCTCACATCAAAACCTGCCTTTCGGTTTGGCCTTCGGGCCAGTAGGGGAAGAGGCTTCTCTTGATCGCCAAATCACCGAAGGCGGAATACGATGAAAAAGATTTCGGTTCTGGCTTTCTCCTTACTGCTGTTTCCGAACGTCCTATGGGCGGAAGAACGAGAAATCTCGCCGCAACAAATCGAATATGCGGATCCGCTAACGGTCCAAGTCCAAACTGAAGATGCAAACAGATTTGCTCGTCTTTTTAGCGAAACCTCGGGTGCACCGACGGTGGAGCAATTACAGACGCGCTACCTTGATCCTGGTAGCTACGGCATCTCGATCTTTACCCCCAATCGCATCCAGAATGCAGAAAATCTGGCGGCGAAGATTGCAGAGCATCCCGAAATATATAGCAAGGCGATAGACGTTTGCTTGCCTCTTGCCAAATCTGCGACCCCAGAACTGCGTAGCATTTATCTTGGCTTGCATGGCGCGTTGCCGAACACCAAACTGCCGCAGGTTTATTTCGTTTTCGGTGCAAACAACAGCGGAGGAACAGCCGGGCCGGGTGCTCAGGTGTTGGGGCTCGAAGTACTTTGTCGGATCAGCGAAACACCGGACGATTTTCGCAAATCATTGCGTCATTTTTTCGCCCACGAGACGGTTCATGTCCTTCAGGACGATGCAGGCTTATCCTTCGGCGATGACATACTACTCCGCTCGGCTCTCGTCGAAGGGGCTGCAGACTTCATTGCACAGTTAGTAACCGGCCAGAATGGCGATCCCGCTCAATCTTCGTGGGCCAATGCGCATGGGCCGATGCTCTGGCAGCAATTCGCCAAGGACATTTCTATCACTCGCGCCTCGAAAGAGCCGGGCGAGAACGGAACGCCCACTAACGACGCGTTCTTCAGATGGATTGGAAACGCTGGCGAAACGAAGAACGGTTGGCCGGGCGAGTTGGGCTATTGGATTGGTGCACAAATCTGGCAGAAAGTTTATGATGCAGCGTCTGACAAGCGAACTGTTCTGCGGGAAATGCTGACCATCGAGAACCCTCGTGCCGTGCTGCATGAAGCTGAAGCCGCGGGTTTATATTCCACCCAATAAAGCGCTCGCCATTTTCCGCCGCTAAAGGTGACCAAACCTCGAGAGGTTCGGCTGCTTCCGATGCGGTATGACTGAAACTGACAATCACAAACCCGCCAGCAACTGCCATTCGGCACATCCGCTCGACCCGCGAGCTGGCCGCCCCTAAACGCCCGTATCCGCCAGCACCGCGGCGCGTAGTTCGGCAATGCCCATGCCCTTTTCCGCGCTGGTCACATGAACCTGCGGGTAGGCGGCGACGTGTTTCTTCGCCTCGGCCTCCACGCGCTCGACCGTCTTGGCGAGATCGCTTGCTTTAAGCTTGTCGGCCTTGGTGAGGACCACGCGGTAGGTCACCGCCGCCTCGTCGAGCATCTTCATCATCTCGCGGTCGACGTCTTTCAGGCCGTGCCGCGAATCAACCAGTACCAGCGTGCGTTCGAGCACCGGGCGGCCGCGCAGATAGGTCTTCACCAACGACTTCCACCGCTCGACCACCTTGAGCGGCGCCTTGGCGAAGCCGTAGCCCGGCATGTCGACCAGGCGGAACAGGGTCGGCTCGCCCACCTCGAAGAAATTGAGTTCCTGCGTGCGCCCCGGCGTCACCGAGGCGCGGGCGATCGCCTTCCTGCCGGTGATCGCGTTGAGCAGCGACGACTTGCCGACATTCGACCGCCCGCAGAACGCGATCTCGGGCACGGTCGGCTCGGGCAGGAATTTGAGCTGCGGGGCCGACAGGAGAAAGTCCACCCGGCCCGAGAACAGGCGGGCGGCGCGCGTCTCCAGCTCCGCCTGCTGTTCTTCGGTCATCCTTTTGCCCTCATCCCTTGGCCTTGGCCCCGGACGCCGCCTTGGCCTTCGCCTCCTCGTGCGCCCGTGCCTTTTCCTCGCGCTCCTTCTCGATCAGCGCGCGCATCCCGGGATGCTTGGAGTAAAGGTATTTCTGCTGGGCCAGCGTCAGCAGGTTGCTGGTGTTCCAGTAGAGCAGCAGGCCCGCCGCGAACGGCGCCATCACGAACATCAGCACCCAGGGCATGATGTTGAAAATCTGCTGCTGCACCGGGTCCATCGCGCTGGGGTTGAGGCGGAAGGTCAGCCACATGGTGAAGCCGAGCAGCACCGCCAGCACGCCGATGCCGAGGAAGCCCGGCGGATCGAAGGGCAGCAGGCCGAACAGGTTGAGGATGTGCAGCGGATCGGGCGCGGACAGATCCTTGATGTAGAGGAATTCGCGGTGGCGCATTTCCACCGCCAGGATCAGCACCTTGTAGAGCGCGAAGAAGATCGGGATCTGCAGCAGCATCGGCAGGCATCCGGCGAGCGGATTGACGCCCTGTTCCTTGAACAGCTTCTGGATTTCCTGCTGCGCCTTGACCTTGTCGTCTTTGTATCGCTCCTGCAGCTTCTTCATCTCCGGCTGAACCGCCTTCATCGCGGCCATGGAGGCGAAGCCCTTCTGCGCAATCGGGAAGACGAAGGCCCGCACGATGACGGTCAGCAGGATGATCGCCACGCCGAAATTGCCGACGAGATCGAACAGGTTGCGCAGCAGCCACAGCAGCGGCTTCTCGATGAACCAGAACCAGCCCCACGAGATGGCGAGGCCGAAATTGGTGATGCCGCTATCCTGATACCGGTCGAGGACAGTGCTTTCCTTGGCGCCGACGAACAGCTGCGTCTCGCGCGCGATCGCCTGACCGCCGGCGAGCGTGACCGGATCGTAGATCAGGTCGGCGCGGAACATGTCGTTGCCGAGCGAGCGGAAATCGGCCGCGGCATTGCCGCCGCCCGGCACGAGCGCCGACAGCCAGTAGGAATCGGTGAAGCCGAGCCAGGCGGCGCGTCCTTCGGGATCGACCGTACGCTCCTCGACCACGTCGTCGTAATTGTAATCGTAATTGGCGGAACCGTCGAACACGCCGACTGGCCCGGAATGCGCGATCCAGGTCGAGGGGGTGGCGGTCTTGCTGGTGCGGTTGATCAGCGCGAAGGGCTGGACAACCGCCGGTCCGGTGCCGGTGTTGTCGACTCGCTGCTCGGCGCTGATCATGTACTGGTCGTCCACCGAGAGGCGCACGGTGTAGATCAGCCCGTCGGCCCCGCGTTTCCTCAGCGTGACGGGGTTGTCCGGCGTCAGCACCTCGCCATCGGCCTGCCATGCCCCGCCCCCGGCACGGTTACCGTTCGCAAGGAAGCCGAACTCGGCAAAATACTGGCCCGGCGTGCCTTCGGGCGAGAACAGGCGGACGAAATCGGAATCGTCGTCCGTGGTCTCCTGGTAATCCTTGAGCACGATGTCGTCGATCATGCCGTTGACGAGATTGATCGAGCCCGCGATGCGCGGCGCGTCGATCCGCACCCGCTCGCCGCCCGAAAGCGCGGTCGCCACGTCGAGCGGCTGGACAACGCCGCCGCCCGGAACGAGCGCGGGATTGTCCGCCCCGCGCACTGCCGCCATTTCGGCGGGCGTGTCGGCCTTGCCCTCGCCCTCGGTGGCTTCGGGAGGGGTGGGATAGAGATAACCCACCGCCGCGTCCCAGCCGAGCAGAAGCAGGGCGGACAGCACCACGGCGAGCAGAAGATTGCGCTGATTGTTCAAGACGGGTTCCGTCGTTCTGATGTCAGGTCGTCACTATGTGGGGAGGTGTATTGGAATGACAAGACACCGGTCCGTCAAGGCACCGGGTCCCAGCCATGGCCGCCCCAAGGGTGGCAGCGCCCTATACGTTTCAGCGCCAGCCATCCACCCTTGATTGCGCCGTGCCGCTCCAGCGCCTCGATCGCGTATTGCGAGCATGAGGGGGAATAGCGGCAGGTCGGCGGGATCAGGCGGCTCGGCCCCCATTGCCAGGCCTTGGCGATCCAGATCAGCGGCCGCTTCACCGGCGCGGCCCTCGCCTGCGGCGGCGCGAATCACCCTTGCCCTTCGCCGCGGCGGAGAGCGCGCGGGAGAGTTCGGCCGAAAGGTTGGAGAAATCGCGCTCCACCCCGCCATCGCGGCCGATCAGGACATGGTCGGTATCGGGCAGCCCCTGTTCGGGCAGAGCGGCGCGCAGAAGCGCACGAAAGCGCCGCTTCATCCGGTTGCGGACGACGGAATTGCCGATCTTCTTGGTGACCGTGATGCCGTAGCGGACACCCTGCCCGCCATTGGGGTGAGTCAGCAACACGAAACCGGGCCCTGCATTGCGCAGACCCCGGTTGGCGGCGAGAAAATCGGCGCGGCGCTTGAGCACCGCGGGCCTTGCTGGATCAGCCGATCCGTTTACGCACAAAGGTTCTTGCGACCGCGCTTGCGGCGGGCACGAAGCACCTTGCGGCCACCCGGGGTCGCCTTGCGCGCGAAGAAACCGTGGCGACGGGCGCGCACGAGGTTCGAAGGCTGGAAAGTCCGCTTCATCGGATCGTCCTCAAGTCTAGACGTTTGTGTTGCGGCCATTAGCCGCGCCAAATAAAAAAGTCGCCCGTGCCAGCGAAACCGGCAGGCGACCGTTTGCGATCGCGCCCCTACGCCAGCACAGGCCTCAGGTCAAGCTGGCATAGGCGATGCGGGGCGCGGTTTCGTCGACCGGCTCCTCGCGCACCTCGGGAGCGAGCCAGGGGCGCATGTCCTCCGCTTCGAGCCATAGCGCATCGCTATGGGGTACGGAATTGGTAAAGTCGTAGAAGGCCCGCGCCTGCGCGCTGGTCATTCCCATCTCGCGGTAGTAATCGAGATAGGCGCGGTTCTCTGGCGCATCCGGGGCGAAGTCCGCCGCCTCGCGCCCCTCCACATCGCGCCAGGAATGGACCGCGAATTCCGCGCCTTCCTCCAGCGTCTGCACCGCGCCCGCGAGGAACAGTTCGACTGCACCGGAGCGGACCGAACCGTGGGCGGGCACATGTGTCGCAAGGCCCGCCGCCCGGATCATCCGGCCGAGGCGCATGTTCGCCCGATCGTCGAGCGTCCCGGGGCATTCGACCATTTCCAGCCGGGTGAGACCGGGATGGTCGCGCAGAAGGGCTTCGAACCAGCGGGGGCTGTCCGAATCGGTCTCCCCCACGAGCATGGCCTTCCCGCCATCGACCACTCGGAACGGCCCGTATTGAAGGACGCCCGTCGCCATGCGCGGGCGATGCGTAGTGACGAAGCGCTGGGTCTCGCTGGTCTCCGGGCGCCACAGGGGCAGGTCGAGCGGCGGAGCTTCGAAGATTTCGGCCGCGATCACATCTTGCGGTCCGAGAACTGTCGGCGGCTGAATCCAGATAACCGGCAGCGATACCAGCGCGAAACCCTGAGCGGCGGCGGGCGCGCCGGTGAGCGCGGCAATCAGCGCGGCGATCGCGGCGAAGAGAGAGGAGATACGCGACATGGGGGCAGGGATGCCGCGCTGCGGGTTTCTCCATCGCCAACCGGTGTGCCTAACGGCGCGGTAAGCATCCTTCCCTCCCCACGCCCATCGGGCTCGACACCGGCCCGGTCTCCGGCCAGAAGGCGCGCAAGAAACTTACGGGGGTCGAGGGGTAGCATGGTCGCGCTGGTGAGAACGGTTGCCTATCTCGGGCTGGAGGCGCGCGCCGTGGAGGTGCAGTGCTCGATCGCGCCGGGCCTGCCCAAATTCAACATCGTGGGCCTTGCCGACAAGGCGGTGGGCGAGAGCAAGGAGCGCGTGCGCGCCGCCTTGTCCGCGATGGGCCTCGCCCTTCCGCCCAAGCGGATCACCATCAACCTGTCTCCCGCCGACCTCCCCAAGGAAGGTTCGCATTACGACTTACCAGTCGCGCTCGCCCTGCTCGCCAGCATGGGCGTGACCGATGCCGAACAGCTGGGCGACTGGGTCGCGGTCGGCGAACTGGCACTTGACGGCCGCATCGTGCCGAGCCCCGGCGTGCTGCTCGCCGCGCTCCATGCGAGCGAGGAGGAAGCTGGGCTGATCTGTCCGCGCGGGCAAGGCTCCGAAGCGAAATGGGCGAGCGAGGTGCCGGTTCTCGCCGCGCCCGATCTCACTGCCCTGCTCAATCATCTGAAAGGCACCGCGCAACTACCGGCGCCCGAGGCGGGCGAGGTCGAGGCGGGCGCTCCCGGGCCGGACCTCAAGCAGGTCAAGGGGCAGGAAACCGCCAAGCGCGCGCTCGAGATCGCGGCGGCGGGCGCGCACAACCTGTTGATGATCGGGCCGCCCGGCGCGGGCAAGAGCCTGCTGGCGAGCTGTCTTCCCGGCATCCTGCCCGACCTCACCGCGACCGAGGCGCTGGAAGTCAGCATGGTCCAGTCGGTCGCAGGCCTGCTGGAGGGCGGCCGGATCAGCCGCGCCCGCCCGTTCCGCGCGCCGCACCATTCGGCGAGCATGGCGGCGCTGACCGGGGGCGGGCTGAAAGTGAAACCGGGAGAGGTCAGTCTCGCCCATCTCGGCGTGCTGTTCCTCGACGAGCTGCCGGAATTCCAGCGCGCGGTGCTCGATTCGCTGCGCCAGCCGCTGGAGACCGGCAAGGTCGACGTCGCGCGGGCCAACGCGCATGTGAGCTTTCCCGCGCAGGTCCAGCTGGTCGCGGCGATGAACCCATGCCGATGCGGCCATCTGGGCGATCCGGCCCTTGCCTGTTCGCGCGCGCCGAAATGCGCGGCCGACTATCAGAGCAAGGTGTCCGGTCCCCTGCTCGACCGGATCGACCTGCATGTCGAGGTCGATCCGGTGAGCGCGGCCGATCTAGCCCTGCCCCCGCCCGCCGAAGGCACTGCGGAGGTAGCGGCGCGGGTCGCTGCCGCGCGCGCCATCCAGTCCGCCCGCGCCGAAGCACGCGGCACGCGGACCAATGCCGGGTTGGAGGGCGACGCTCTCGAACGGTTCGCGACGCCCGACGAACAGGGTCGAGCCCTGCTGATGCAGGCGGCGGAGGCGATGCGCCTGACCGCGCGGGGCTACACCCGCATCCTGCGCGTTGCGCGGACCATTGCGGACCTGGCGGGTTCCGAAGGGGTCGGCCGCATCCATGTGGCCGAAGCGCTCAGCTATCGTCGCCAGCCGCCGAGGGCCTGAGAAGGCGCTTCAACGCTCCTTTTCGGCCTGAACGATCCGGTTGCGCCCCTCGCCCTTGGCCCGGTAGAGCGCCTCGTCCGCGGCTCGCAGGGCGGCCCGGCGGTTCTCGTAGGCGAAGACATCGGCAAGACCGCCGGAGAAGGTGATCGCCCCGATCTTCTCGTCTGTCGTGCGGTTGACGAAGGACCGGTCGGACAGCCGCTCGCGCACCCAGTCGAGCCGCTCATGCGCCTCGCGCATCGTCATGTTGCGGAACAGCAGGACGAATTCGTCCCCCCCTTGTCGCGCCACATGGCAATTGTCGTTCGATGCGCGGGAGAGCGCCTGTGCGATCATCTGGATCACCCGGTCGCCGGTCTCGTGACCGTGCGTGTCGTTGACGATCTTGAAGTGATCGATGTCGCAAAAGGCGAGGCACAGCGGCTCCAGCTCGCCGCGCGCCTCGCGATAATGGCGTTCCAGCAACCCTTCGAAAGCGCGGCGGTTGGGCAGGCCGGTCAGATGATCGATTTCGGCCGCGCGCTGCGCCTTCTCCAGATTCTTGCGCAAGGACGCGGCCTCGCGCTCGCTGCGCTTCATCTCGCTCTCGGCCTGCCGCGTGCGTTCGAGCAGCGCCTTGGTGAGATCGGTCAGACTGGCGAGAAGCTGGCTGGTGGTTCCCGGCGATTCCATCGAACGCGTATGTTCGTTCAGAGCGATCTTGTAGTCGGTCGCCGCGCTCCGCGCCGTGCGGGCGGTGCGCGAGAAACTCTCGATCGATTCGTTGAGATCGGCATTGAGCCGCTCGAAATCGGCGAGATCGTCGGTGCGCCCCTCTTCCTCCTCGGCGATTGAATCGAACCAGGCCTGCGTGACCGGCTGGTCCTGTTCCTCGCGCTCCACGATCTTGCGCGCCAGTCTGAGGTCGATGCCCGACAGCGCGGCATGGGCGCGCAGGAGATTGGCCGCAGTAACTTCGAGATCGTGCCGCGCGAAGAAGTCGGAAATGCGATCCATCAAATCGCGCCCCGCCTTGCGCTCGCTGTGCGCAGAATGTCCCCCACGCGACAGCAGACTCATGACCGTGTTGGTAAAGCTCCGACTGGTTGCGCCGGTATCGTTCATTGCAATGGCCCGTCCTGTGATTGCGGCATCGCGACCAGATGCGGCTGTACGAGAGATGCCTAACAGGAGTTGGTTAACGAATGGCCTTTGCCGAAAATCTCGTGGGTTTTTGGGCGTCGCTGCCAGCATGACGTCACGCCGCCTTCTACCTATTGCTCTGCGTAGGGCGTGTTCTTGACCAGATGACGGTTGTAGTCTGGCGCGCCGTCGTCCCACCAGACGGGGCCGCGTTCGCCCAGCCCCACTTTCGCAGCATGAACGCGCGCACGGGCGACCTTCTCGGCGTCGGGATCGTCTGACCGAAGGGCTGCGCCGACGGCCCGGCGGGCATCCATCAGCTCTGCGACCAGTTCGTCGCGCTCGCGGGCGGGGATTTCGGGATTCGATGCCCGCCACAGCCTCCCGCGCACGATGATGTAGCGCCCGTCAGGAGTGGTTTCGGCCGGCACGGGAACGGCGCCGCGCTCAGGCGGACTGCGACTTCGCCTTGCCGGGATGGATGCTCGATCCCCGACCGGCGGGCTCCTTGGGTACGGCCTTGCTGCCATCCGCGCGCTGCCCCACGCTCGCGCGGTCGACCAGCCGCAAATCCTGAGGACCGAGCACGCGCCCGTCATGCCCGAGGATCGAGACCGGCCCTATCGGCAGCCGGTCGTTATCGTCGACCAGTACCGGGTTCTCGACCACTTCGGCACCGTATTTCTGGCCCCACTGCCGCAGGGCGATCATCGCGGGAAGGAGGTCGAACCCCTTTCCGGTCAGCCGATATTCGATCTTGCGGCGGTCCTGGTCCATGGGCTGGCGCGCGAGAATACCGTGCTCGACCAGCTTGGCGAGCCGGTTTGAAAGGATGTTGCGGGCGATTCCGAGTTCGCTCAGGAACTCCTCGAAGTGATGCAGGCCGTTGAAACTCGCCCGCAGGATCATGAAGCTCCAGCGTTCGCCCATCACCTCCAGCGCCTGCGGCAGGCCGCATTCTGTCAGCTCGCGCAGCGGCTCTCTCACCTCACCCATGGTATTCCTTCCCCTCGATCGAGAGCCTAGACCCAAAATGCCGCCCCGCAAAACCATTCGGGGTCGAGGGTCGGGACGGAACCCCGGTACGTGATCCCCAGGACCGGACGTCCCGCTAGGAAAGCAGGCCGCGGCGCACCAGATCGGCGCGCAAATTCGCGGCGCCGGTGAAATGATGCACCTGCCATCCGCGTTGGCGCGCCGCTTCGATATTGGCGGCATTGTCGTCGATGAAAAGCATGGCGCCGGGCGCAAGCCCGAACCGCCTTTCGGCCAGCGAGAAAATCGCCGGATCGGGCTTGGCAAGCTTCTCGCGCCCGGAAACGACGATGTCGCGAAACTTTTCGAAGACGGCTTGATCCGGCGCGAAGCCGTCCCAGAACTCGGCGCCGAAATTCGTGATCGCGAACAGCGGCACGCCGGCCTCGTCCAGTTCGCTCACGATCTCCAGGCTGCCGGGGACGGGTCCGGGAATGGTTTCGTTGAAGCGAGCGGCGTAGGCGTCGATCAATGCCGCATCCGCGGGAAACAGCGCCTTTCGCTCGGCCGTCATCTCGGCAAGCGTGCGGCCGCGGTCATGTTCGAAATGCCAGTCCTCGGTGACGACTTCTGACAGAATGCGGTCGAGTTCCGCCTTTTCCGGCACGAGCCTGGAGAAAAGATGGCGCAGATCCCATTCGAACAGGACCCGACCGACATCGAACACCACTGCTTCGATCAAGCCATTCGCCTTTCCGTAGGTTTGCCGCGCCCGCGCGGTTATGATTAACGCAATCGGCCCGCACTCCTGTCCGGAGCCGGGCCGTTTTGCAAAACCGAATGCGGCGTGAAAGTTACGCCGCGATTGGCCGGAGAATCAGCCCTGACGGGCCTTGAAGCGCCGGTTGGTCTTGTTGATGACGTAGGTCCGCCCGCGACGGCGGATCACGCGGCAGTCGCGATGGCGGTTCTTCAGCGACTTGAGGCTGTTGCGGACTTTCATGTCGGTCTCGTCTGTTCGGGCCGATGGACATCGGACGTCTGAAAACATAATGCGCGCCGGAGATGACCTCCGACGCGGCAATTTCAAGGCGGGTCGTTAGCTGCGCCATGCTCGCCGGTCAAGCATTTCGGCAGGCGGACCGCGCACCCGCAAGCCACCGCTTGCAACCGTGTGCGGTCGGTTGGTGCTATACCGGCCTCTCGACCGTTATCCGTTACATGACAACGGCCCGCCACGGAGAAACCACCATGATTCGCCGCATCCTTCCCCTGTCGCTTCTTTCCCTCTCGCTTGCAGCCTGCGCCACCACCGCCCCGCCAAGCCCCGTCGAGGTCTCTCGCTTCGTGGCTCAGGACAGCATCGCGCGGCTCGGCTCCGGCACCATCTTCGTTACCGCAGAAGGCGGGCTGGAGACCTCGGCCTATTCGGCGGCGGTCGCGCGCGAACTGCAACGGCTCGGCTACCGCGAGGGGCCGCGCACCAGCGCACAGCAGATCGCAGAGGTTCAGGTGGAGCGCTTCGTCATCGGTGCTTCCGGCCAGCGCTCGCCGGTCAGTGTCGGGGTAGGCGGTTCGACCGGCACCTTCGGATCGGGCGTGGGCCTTGGTCTCGGCATCAATCTTGGCGGCGGATCGCAGGAACGTATCGGCACCCAGATGGCCGTCAGGATCCGCGACAGGGCGTCAGGAGCTAGTCTGTGGGAAGCGCGTGCCGAGTTCGATGCAGGCCGGAACTCCGACCTTGCGGATCGGGAAGCGAGCGCCCAGAGGCTGGCCTCCGCCCTGTTCCGGAACTTTCCGGGCAACAATGGCGAGACGTATCAAGTGAGGAACGAAGTTTGAGCAGCATCCGGATCGATTCATCTTTCGACAGCGGCAATATCGAGGTTCTTTCGACCACCGGCGCGAGTGCCCGGCTGGCGATCCCTCGCGATCACATGAGCGAGTTCAAGCAGTGGTTCCACTTCCGCGTTTCGGGCGCGGCGGGGCGTGAGCTCGAACTCAACATCACCGGATTGAACGACAGCGCTTATCCCGATGGCTGGCCCGATTACGACGCCGTCGTTTCCGAAGACCGCGAATATTGGGGCCGCGCCTCATCTTCGTTCGACAAGGACGCCGACGGCGGCACGCTGACGATCCGCTACACTCCGGCGAGCGACCTCGCCTGGTTCGCCTATTTTGCACCCTATTCCATGGAGCGGCATCACGATCTGGTGGCCGAAAGCGCCGCCTGCGAGGGCGTGGACTATGTCCGCCTCGGCGCAACGCTGGACGGCCAGACGGTCGACTGCCTCGAACTGGGCGAAGGCGCGAAGCAGGTCTGGCTCTATGCCCGCCAGCATCCTGGCGAATCGATGGCCGAATGGTGGATGGAAGGCGCGCTCGAAGTGCTGACCGATCCTACCGATCCCGTCGCCATGGTGCTGCGCCGCGAATGCCGCTTCCACATCGTGCCCAACGTCAATCCCGACGGTTCGCGACGCGGCCATTTGCGGACGAACGCGGTCGGCACCAATCTCAACCGAGAATGGGCCGAGCCGACCGCGGAGAAATCGCCCGAGATCCTCGCGATCCGCAACCACATGGACGCGACCGGCGTCGATTTCGCGATGGACGTCCATGGGGACGAGGCGATCCCGGCGGCCTTCCTCGCCGGGTTCGAGGGCATCCCCTCCTGGACCGACGAGCAGGGCGAGCGTTTCTATCGCTACCAGCGCATTCTTGCGCGGCGGACGCCCGATTTCCAGACCGAGCTTGGCTATCCGAAATCGAAGCCAGGTACTGCCAATCTGGCGATCTCGACCAACCAGGTCGCGGAACGCTTCGGCTGCACCGCGATGACGCTGGAAATGCCGTTCAAGGACGTCACCTCGATGCCCGATCCGGCGCAGGGGTGGAGCCCCGAGCGGAGCAAGCTGCTGGCGCGCGATTGCCTCGCCGCGCTGGTCGAATGGCTGGAGCCGGAAGGCGATTGATCGGCGTCTCGCAGCCTTCGAGTATCTTCCGCGCGACTTCCTCGATCGATCCGGTGACGAGGAGTGGCTGCCCGCCGACGATGCCGACGCTGGTCTGGCCGTTCTCTGCGCTGCGGAGCCAGGCGACATTGGAAGCGACGACAAGATAATTGCCGCCGCGCGATTCGAGCTTGATGAACTTCATGGCCGCGATCTCTAGCGGCCATGGGTTAATGCCGGCTCTTCGTCCGTTAGTCTTTCAGTCGAGACTGGCCGGCCCGAAGGCGTCGGGCAGCAACGCGCTCAACCGCGTGCGGCGCACCTCATCGGGGCCGACGCAGAGTATCTCGGGATCGGTCCCACCGAGTTGCGCAAGTTCGTTCAGCACCTGACGGCAGCGGCCGCATGGCGTGATCGGCGTATTGCCCGGCCCCGTCACCGCAACAGCCTCCAGCCCGCCGCGCGCGCCGTCAGCCATCGCTTTCGAGACGGCTACCGTCTCCGCACACAACGCAAGGCCATAGCTCGCATTCTCGATGTTCGTGCCGGTCACCACGCTGCCGTCGGCAAAGCGCAGCGCGGCGCCCACGGGAAAGCGGGAATAGGGCGAATAGGAGCTGCCGGCAGCCTCGCGCGCAGCGGCGATCAGATCGTCATCGGTCATCGCCAGCGCCCTTAGGGCCGGACCACGACCCAACGCAACGGCCCGGGTGCCGCCTCTGTCTCGAGCGCGGTATTGGCGGTCCACATGATCCAAGGCCTGCCGCCATAGACCGGCTCGACCCGATTGCGGGTCAGCCAAAGATTGCGGTCGATGCGCGAAGCGATCGCGTACTCGTCCTCGAAATCCTCGGACGGCGCGAGAATGGCCGGCTTTCCGGCATGGGCCTCGATCTGGTTGACCAGCGTCAGCAACTCACTCTGGATCGCTGCGCGAGTGACGCGTGCGGGGCAATCCTCGGCGGTGCGGTCGAGCAGGATGGCGGGCGGCAGCAGCTCGGCGTCGCGCGGCACCACGGTCACGAAATTAGCCGACTGTCCGTCCGCCGCGATGCACGGGTCGAAGGTATGGACCATGCCGACCTGCAACCCCGCCTCACGCGCGGCGGCCAGGTTTTCGGCGAGCGCACGGTCCTGCCTCCGCGCGCCGTCGCTCGCCTCGAGATAGACGAATTTCGCGCCCAATCCGGCAAGCGTGTCCATTCGCACCGGGCCGTCGCGCGCGCCGACCAAGGCGCCCTGATCGGGCCATACGCTTTCGTCCGGCCGGAAGGTGCGTTGCTCCCACCACAGCCAGCCGGCGGCGATGAGGCCGGCCAGCAGGATTGCGCCGAACAGCCGCAATTTCCAGCCGCCACGACGGCGCCCGCCACGATGATTCGACCCGCCCCTGTTCCGGGATTTCCTGCGTACCATTGCTGCGTTTCAGACCTTGATGTGGAGGACGCAAATCAGCGTGAACAGCCGCCGCGCAGTGGCGAAGTCGGTCTCGACCTTGCCGTCGAGCCGCTCGATCAGCAGCTCGGTCGCGCGGTTGTGGATGCCGCGGCGGGCCATGTCGATCGTCTCGATCTCGCCCGGGGTCGCCTTGCGGATCGCCTGATAATAGCTGTCGCAGATCGCGAAATATTCGCGGATCGGCCGGCGGAAGCGGGCGAGGCCGAGGACCAGTTCCTCCAGCACCTCGCCCGCCGTGTCGGCGATGGTGAGCTTCAGCCGCCCGTCCATGACGGCCAGCGTGAGGTGGTACGGCCCGCCCGCCCCGCGCTCCGCGGCGCGCACCGGCTTGAACGTGTTTTCCTCGATCAGGTCGAAGATCGCCACGCGCCTCTCCTGCTCGACATCGGCGTTGCGCCACAGGATGGTCGCCTCGTCGAGTTCGATCTTCGCGATGCGGTGATCGCCGGAAGGGGATGCGGATTCGCTCATCGAAGTTTCCGCCTTCGCAGATGCGAGAGGGTGGCGGCAAGGCTCAAACGCGCCTGGCCTGTCATCCCCGCTATCCACAAGCCCGCACTATCGCCGATGCCTTGCAAAGCGGAGCCAGGAACGTGCAACAGGCGCGGATGGCCGAAACCGACCTCATGATCCGCCCCTCCGATTCGACCTCGAAAGCGGAACCCCGCGGCCAAACCCTGCCCGCCAATATCGAGGCGGAAGCGGCTTTTCTTGGTGCGGTACTGATCGACAACAAGGTGCTGGAGGAGCTGTCCACCCAGCTGCGACCCGAACATTTCTTCGAACCCGTCCACCAGCGCATCTACGAGCGGATCGGCAAGCTGCTCGAACGTAACGCCGTGGCCTCGCCGGTGACGCTGAAGCCGTATTTCGAGGGCGACGAGGCGCTCAAGCAGCTCGGCGGGACGACCTATCTCGCTCTGCTGACCCAGGACGGCCAGGGCCTGCTCGCGACGCGCGAACTGGCCGAGCAGATCTACGACCTCGCGCTGCTTCGCGAACTGGTGACCGTCGGCCGGAACCTCGTCGAGGGCGCGCTGGACACCTCGGAAGAGGTCGCTCCGATGGACCAGATCGCACAGGCCGAGGCGGACCTGTTCCGCGTGGCCGAGGGCGCGACCACGGCCAATCAGGCGAGCGATTTCCGCTCCGCCGCGCTCGCCGCGCTCAAGATGGCCGAGGCTGCGATGAATTCGGGCGGCGGGCTGTCGGGCAAGACCACCGGCCTCGAAGTGGTCGACGAGAAGACCGCCGGCCTTCACAATTCCGACCTTATCATCCTCGCCGGGCGTCCGGGCATGGGCAAGAGCTCGCTCGCCATGAACATCGCCTACAATTGCGCCGAGGAGCACCTGAACTATCAACGCGACGGCGGGCCGTTCAACTACGGCGCGCCGGCCGCCTTCTTCAGCCTGGAAATGAGCGCCGACCAGCTCGCCACCCGTATCCTCGCCGAACAGGCCGAGATTTCCAGCGAGAACCTGCGTTCGGGCAAGATCACTCGCGACGAATTCCAGAAGCTGTCCTTTGCCAGCCAGCGGCTCGCCGACCTCCCGCTCTATATCGACGACACGCCCGCCCTGACTATCTCGGGTCTGCGCACGCGCGCACGCCGATTGAAGCGGCGCCACGATATCGGACTGATCGTGGTCGATTATCTCCAGCTGCTGCAGGGTTCGGGCCGCGCGAACGACAACCGGGTGAACGAAATCTCGGAGATCAGCCGCGGCCTCAAGACGCTCGCCAAGGAACTGGAGGTGCCGGTGATCGCGCTCTCGCAGCTCTCCCGCGCGGTCGAGCAGCGCGAAGACAAGCGCCCCATGCTCTCGGACCTGCGCGAATCGGGATCGATCGAACAGGACGCGGACATGGTCTGGTTCATCTACCGCGCCGATTACTACCACGAGGCTGTGCGCCCCGATTTCCCTACCGCGGAAAGTTCGCCGGACGTGCAGGAAAAGTACCGGATCTGGGAAGAGCGCTATCTCGAGCTCAAGAACCGGGCGACACTGATGGTGGCCAAGCAGCGCCACGGTTCGACCGGCAACGTACCCCTGCACTTCCAACCCGAATTCACCAAGTTCACCAGCCCCAACAAGCGCGATTATTCGAGCTGGGGCGAAGGCTGACGCCCGTTTACGGCCCGCATTCCCAGACGCCGTTCATTGTCACCGATTGCGCGCCCCGCCCGATTTTGAGCGTGGCGGCATAGCGCGGCGATTCCATCGCGACCTGCGGCTGTTCGGCGATGGGGTCTCCGCTCGTGACGATCTCGGCGAAAGTATCGTCGGCTCCGGTGAAGAGGCCACCTTGCGCCAGCGCGCCGAAACCGCCCGCGCCATCCATCGTCAGCTTCACCGGACCGTCGGCAGACAGCTTGATCGCCGCCTCGGCAGGCCGGTCCGAACCCACGATCCCGGTGGCGAAGAGCAGGGGCGCGGCGCCGGGTGCGGGGCTGAAGGCACAGCCGAGTTCGCCCTCCAGTTTCAACCCGCGCCAGTCCGCCTGAGTCAGCTCGAGCGGGACCGTGGGCTGCTGCCGAGGATCGTTTTGCGGTGGTTCGGCGTCACGAGTGAGCGCGGTCTCGGAACGCGGCGGGGTCTCTTCGGACGGAGACGGGTCGGCATTGGAGCAACCGGCCATCGTGACAAGGCCGAGCACGACGGCCAGCATCGTGGGATAACGGATCATGACCGTTTCAATGGCCCGTCCCCGGACAGGTTCCGTCAGAGGCCTAGATTGAGCCGCCGGGTGATCGTGTAGTCGATTACCGAAACCAGCATCCAGCCGAGGTTCCAGCGAATGCGGTTCCACAGCGTCGCTCGGCGGCGATGCAGTTCCGGAGTGATCTTGCGGCTTGCGGCAATCTGGTACGCGATGAATTCGCGCATCCGATCGGCCAGAGCCGCATCCTCGATCCGCAGCACGATCTCCAGATTGATGAAAAGGCTGCGCATGTCGAAATTGGCGCTACCGATATAAACCGCATCGTCGAGCACGATGAGCTTCGTATGAAGCTTGCATGGAGTGAACTCGTAGATTTCGGCCCCGTGCCCAAGCAGGTAATGGTAGAGCGAGCGAGAGGCCCCGATCGTCGCGTTATTGTCGGATTTGGCGGCCATGATCAGGCGCGTCTGCCCCTTGCGCGCGATCGTTCCGATGCGCTTGAGCAGTTTCTTGGGCGGCGAGAAATAGGCCATGAACATGTCGAGCCGGTCGCCCTCGTCGAGATCGTAACTGACGCAGCGCGCCCAGCTCGACAGGTGGCGGCTCGGCCCGCCGACCAGCCAGCGGCAGCCGTCCCCTTCGGCCCATTCCCATTCACGAACCGTTCGGCGAACCGCGCGGAAGCTCGCATCCTCATCGTCGGCCCAGGCCATGAGCTTCGCGAACCAGTCCACGAGACCCGCCACCGCCGAGCCTTCGAGCGCGATGCCCAGATCGCTCCATCCGTTATCGCGCGGCGGGGCGAAATAATCGTCCTCGATGTTGAAGCCGCCGAACATCGCGCGCGCATCGTCGGCAATGACCATCTTCTGGTGGTTGCGGATGAGGTAGCGCTGAGTGAGGCGCTTGCCGAAGCAGCGGAATTTCACCCCGGCGGCGAGCAGCGGGGCGAGAAATTCGTCGGACAGGTCGGCGCCGAAGCTGTCCACGCCGAGGTCGACCGCCACGCCGCGCTTCGCCGCGCCGATCAGTGCGTCGCGCAGTGCGGTCCCGATCGCATCCTCGACGAAAATGTAGAAGCAGAGCTTGAGCGACCGGCGCGCCGAACCGACGAGTTCCATCAGAACTTCGCGGCGATCCGCTCCGCCCGCAAGGAAAGTCAGGTGCTGGCCCTGCGCGGTTACCGTGAACGGCGCGGGCTCCTTGTAACGCGATCCATCGGCCGCGCATCCGTCCCTGGCCCCCTGCCCGCCTTGTCGATCGTCCGCCATCAAACGGAGCTCTAGGCCACGGCCGGGTCCGGCGCAAATCCTTGACTCGTACGGCCCTTGGCTCTATCCAGCCCGCTTTCCCGTACGACCCGGAACAAAGCATCGGAGTGCCCCATGGCGCGCGTTACCGTCGAAGATTGCGTAGACAAGATCCCCAACCGTTTCGATCTCGTCCTGCTGGCCGCACAGCGCGCCCGCGAGATTTCGGGCGGAGCGGAACTGACCGTCGATCGCGATCGCGACAAGAACCCGGTCGTGGCGCTGCGCGAGATTGCCGAGACGACGATCAAGCCCAAGGAGCTTCAGGAAGCCGCGGTGCTGAACCTGCAGAAGATCCTGCCGGACGACGACGACGATATCGACGAGATCGCCTCGCTCAGCCAGTCCGCCGAAGCGCTGCGGATCACCGCCTCGGCCCCGGCCCGCTCCACTTCGATCGGCGCCGATTACGACGGTTGATCTCAACCGGATCGGACAAGAAAAAAGGCCGCCCCTCACCGGGCGGCCTTTTTCGTTGGGGGCGCCGCTACTGGCCCCGCCCCGTCTCGGCCTGCAGCTCGTCGATCATCTTGGAGGCGTCGGCTTTCGTCAGTTCGGTGTCGTAACGTTCGGGGCAGCCCGCTTCCTCGCACAGCGTCTTGAGATAGCTCGCCTGCGCGCCGGTCATGCGTTCGCTGCCGGTTGTCCAGTCCTCGGGGTCCTTTTCGGCGTTCGAGACAGGCTCGCTCTTCGGGTGCTCGTTGGGATGGGGGGCAGTCATGACAGTTCTCCTTTGCCGACCAACGGCGATGTTCGGGAAATGTTCCACTCGACGGAGTGTGCGATGGCCGCGTATGGTTCCCCTTGGATGCGGGAGGGCGCATGAACGATATCGATGCTGGCGCGGGAAAAGCAGTGCACGGCGGTCTGCCTGCCCGCGCGACCGGCCGGGCTGGTACGCGCGATAACGGGCATTTTTCCGAGGACTTCTGCCTCAATTGCGGCACGGCGCTTGCCGGTGCGTATTATCACGAATGCGGGCAACAAGCGCATCTTCACCGGACGCTGTGCGCCTTCACGCACGATCTGCTGCACGGCGCGCTGCATTTCGAGGGCAAGACTTGGCGCACGCTGCCGCAGCTTGCCCTGAAGCCCGGCGAGTTAACCCGACGCTATATCGAGGGCGAGCGGGCCGCCTTCGTCAGCCCGATGGGGCTGTTCCTGTTTTCGGTGTTCCTGATGTTCGCAGTGTTCCAGATCGCCGGCATCGGTCTTTCCACGCCGGACGATTTCGGCTCGGCGGGTACCAACATCACGCAAGCGATCGACAATCTCGAGAAGGAACGCGCCGAGCTTCGCGCGGAACTGGCGACCTTGGAAGGCGACGACGCGGATCGCGCCGCGACGATGGCCGAGCTGGGGGATGTCGAAGAACAGCTGACGGCCCTGAACTCCCTGCCGGTTACAGCAGGCAGTGACTGGGGAAATCAGCGGATCGATACCGGCTGGAAGTGGCTGGACAAGTCGCTCGGCAAGTGGCGGGACAATCCCAATCTGATGCTCTACAAATTGCAGAGCAACAGCTACAAGTTCAGCTGGCTGCTGATCCCTCTCTCGATACCCTTCATGTGGCTGCTGTTCTTTTGGAAACGCAGCTACCGAGCATACGACCATGCGATCTTCATCACGTATTCGATCGCGTTCATGTCGTTAATGTTCATAATCGTATCGATACTTGTGAAAATCGGCGCGTCCGAGGCGATTTACGGTACGGTTCTCTTTCTCGTCCCACCGATCCACATGTACCGGCAGTTGCGCGGCGCCTATCATCTGAGGCGCCGCTCGGCACTCTGGCGACTGGCGGCGCTGCTGGTCTTCATCACGGTGATCACCGTGCTGTTCCTGCAGATCGTGCTGGTGCTCGGCGCTTACTGATACGACGGCACGTTCAGTCCCGCGCCGGCTCCTCGCCGGTCAGTGGTGCGGGGCCCGGTTCTTCGGTATCGTTGGCCCGCATCTCGTCGCGCAGACTGGCCGCACCCTTGCTGATGCCGTCGGCCGCCTCGATCGCGCCGTCCTGAATCGCTTCGCCCGCGACTTCAAGATTGGCCTCGACATCGTCGCCCGCCAGATCGGCAGTACGCTCGGCGTCCGCCTGCGTCCGTTCGGAACAAGCCGCCGCGCACAGCGCCACGGCAGCGATCAGGAAACCAGCTCTTTTCATGCGACGACCTTCCGGGTTTATGCGTTCAATCAAGTCGAACACACAAAGCTGGGAATGTTTCCGACCGCCGCACTGGCAGGCCCAAAAGATAGATATCCCGCGCCTGCGCCCGGTTCACGCGCTCTGAGGCCGGGGACCGCCCTCGCCGGCCGCGCCGAAGCGCTTGCCGGCCTTGGGAATGGCCGAACCGCCTCCGGTCGGGGCGACCTTCACCGGACCGCGCGGCTCGTCCGGCCGGTCGAGCTTGCCGTCCTTCAGAAGCTGGTCGATCTCCTGGCCGGTCAGCGTCTCGTATTCGAGCATCGCCTGCGCCAGCAGATGGAGCTTGTCTTCCTGATCGGTCAGAATATCGGTCGCGCGCTTCAGCCCGCCCTCGACCAGCGCCTTGATCTCGGCATCGATCAGCTTGTTGGTCTCCTCGCCCGACATGGTCCGCGCGGTCTGGCCCATGCCGAGATAGCCTTCCTGGCTCTGCTCGTACTGCAAGGGCCCAAGCTTGTCGGACATGCCCCATTTGGTGACCATGTTGCGGGCAAGATCGGTAGCGTACTGAATGTCGCCGCTCGCGCCGCTCGAGACCTTGTCATGTCCGAAGATGATCTCTTCGGCGACACGTCCGCCCATGGCGACAGCGAGGTTCGCGTGCATCTTGTCGCGATGATAGGAGTAATTGTCCCGCTCCGGCAAACGCATCACCATGCCCAGCGCGCGGCCACGCGGAATGATCGTCGCCTTGTGGATGGGGTCGGAGGCCGGCTCATTCAGCGAGACGAGCGCATGGCCCGCCTCGTGATAGGCGGTCATTTTCTTTTCATCCTCGGTCATGACCATGGAGCGGCGTTCCGCGCCCATCATGACCTTGTCCTTGGCGTCCTCGAATTCCTGCATCGCGACGAGGCGCTTATTGCGGCGGGCAGCCAGCAGCGCCGCCTCGTTGCAGAGGTTCGCGAGGTCGGCGCCCGAAAAGCCCGGAGTGCCCCGCGCGATCGTGCGCGGATTGACATCGGGTGCCAGCGGCAGCTTCTTCATGTGAACTGCGAGGATCTTCTCGCGGCCTTCGATATCCGGCACCGGCACCACGACCTGACGGTCGAAACGGCCCGGGCGCAGCAGGGCGGGATCGAGCACGTCGGGCCGGTTGGTGGCCGCGATGATGATGATGCCTTCGTTCGCTTCGAACCCGTCCATCTCGACGAGGAGCTGGTTCAGCGTCTGCTCGCGCTCGTCGTTCGAATTGCCGAGGCCGTGGCCGCGTGACCGGCCGACAGCGTCGATCTCGTCGATGAAGAGGATGCAGGGCGCGTTCTTCTTGGCCTGTTCGAACATGTCGCGCACGCGGCTCGCCCCGACGCCGACGAACATCTCGACGAAGTCGGAGCCCGAAATGGTGAAGAAGGGCACACCTGCCTCGCCTGCGATGGCGCGGGCGAGCAGCGTCTTACCCGTACCGGGCGAGCCGACCAGCAGCGCGCCCTTGGGAATCTGGCCGCCCAGCTTGGAGAAGCGGCTCGGGTCCTTGAGGAACTCGACGATCTCCTCCAGCTCCTCGCGCGCTTCGTCGATGCCGGCGACATCGTCGAACGTCACCTTACCCTGTTTTTCGGTCAGCAGCTTGGCCTTCGACTTGCCGAAGCCCATCGCACCGCTCGCACCGCCGCCTTTCTGCACCTGTCGCAGGGCAAAGAAGGCAATCCCGAGAATGAGGATGAACGGCAGCGACTGGATGAGGATGTAGGTCAGCACACCCATCTCCTCCCGCGGCGCGCCGGCATAGGAGACGTCATGTTCTTCGAGCAGCTGCGTCAGGGAGGCATCGTTGGCGACTGGCGTGGTCTGGAACGTCTCGCCATTGGTCAGCGTGCCGGTGATCGCGTCTTCGGAAATTTGCACGTCGCGCACCGATCCTTCGGCCACCCGGTCGCGGAAGTCGGAATAGCGGATCGATTCGCCATTGTTGGCGCCGTTATTGCCGAAGACCGAGACAAGCACGAGCAAAGCGAGGAACACCCCGCCCCAGATCATCAGGCTCTTGACCCAGGGGTTGGGCCCGCCGCCGGGGTTGCCGTTCGGGCCGCCCTGCGGGTCGTTCTGCTGGTTCCGGTCGCTCATGCGCGCAAATCCCTATCCATGTGCCAGGTAATGTAAGCGCGCGACGGTGAATGACAAGTTGCCGGACCTCGCCCGAATGCGCGGATTTCCGATTGCTGTCATCGCATGCTCCGGCAGTCGAGATCCGCTAGCGCCGGAGCAGTGCCGCCCCCGCTCCTCAGTCCGCCCTTTTCTTCAGCAATGCTGACCGTTCGCAGCGGCAGACCACCTCGCCGCGCTGGTTGACCGCCTCGTGCTTGAACGTGACGATCCCCGTGTCGGGGCGCGACTTGCTCTCGCGCAGGGACAGCACTTCGCTCGTGGCGTGTAGCGTATCGCCAATGAAGACAGGCTTGGGCATCACCAGCTTGTCGTAGCCGAGATTGGCGACCAGCGTGCCCAGCGTCGTATCACCGACGCTGAGGCCCACCATCAGCGCGAAGGTATAGGTTCCGTTGACGAGGATCTGCCCGAATTCGCTCGCCTTCGCCGCCTCGACGTCGAGGTGAAGCGGCTGCGGATTGTGCGTCATCGTCGTGAAGAAGAGATTGTCCGCCTCGGTCACCGTGCGGCGAATCTCGTGGGTCAGCGTGTCGCCGACCCGCCATTCGTCGAAATGCCTGCCCGCCATCAGCCGTGCCCCATCACCGCCTTCACTTCGAGGAAATCCTCGAAGCCGAAACGGCCCCATTCGCGGCCGTTGCCGCTCTTCTTGTAGCCTCCAAAAGCGGCGTGCATGTCGTAGCCGCCATTGATTGCCACGCGGCCGGCACGGATGCGCCTGGCGAGGCTACGGGCGAGTTCGACATCCTCGCCGGTGATTGCGCTGGCGAGCCCGTATTCGGTGTCGTTGGCGATGCGGATGGCGTCGTCGTAATCATCGTAGCCGATGATGGTGAGGACGGGTCCGAAGATCTCCTCGCGCGCGATGGTCATGTCGTTGGTGACGTCGGCGAAGACGGTCGGCTTGACGTAATGACCTGTTTCCAGCCCCTCGGGCTTGCCCGGACCGCCCGCGACCAGCGTCGCGCCTTCCTCCACGCCCTTCTCGATCAGGGACTGGATCTTGTCCCACTGCGTCTTGCTGACAACCGGGCCGATCGCGGAATTGCCCTTGGGATCGCCGGGGATGACGCCCTCGGCGGCTTCCTTCGCGGCGGCCTTGGCCTCTTCCATGCGGCTGTGCGGCACCAGCATCCGGCTGGGCGCCGTGCAGGTCTGGCCGGAATTGCCCATCATGCCGGTCGTGCCGCGTGCGACGCTCTTGGCGAAGACGCCATCGTCGAGCACGATGTTGGGGCTCTTGCCGCCCAGTTCCTGCGCCACGCGCTTGACCGTGGGCGCCGCGTTCTGCGCGATGGCGATACCGGCGCGCGTCGATCCGGTGAAGCTGACCATGTCGATGTCGGCATGGCCGCTGATCGCCTCGCCAACGCCCGGCCCGTCGCCATTGACCAGGTTGAAGACGCCCGGCGGCGTACCGGCCGCATCCATGATCTCGGCGAAGATGCAGGCGTTGAAGGGGGCGATCTCGCTCGGCTTCAGCACCATGGTGCAGCCGGTGGCGATCGCGGGGAATACCTTGCAGGCGATCTGGTTGAGCGGCCAGTTCCAAGGCGTGATCATGCCGACGACACCGATCGGCTCCCACACGTGGAGCGTCTGCCCGTCGAGCCGCTCGAACTCGAAATCCTCGAGAATCTCGATCGCGGTGGCGCAGTGACCGGCGAGAAGGCCGACATGCGGGCCGTTCGCGAGGCTCATCGGCGCGCCCATCTCGTCGCTGACAGCCTGAGCGAGGTCCTCGCGCCGTTTCTCGATCTCGGCCTGGATGGCACGCAGCAGCGTGAGCCGTTCCTCGCGGCTGGAGAACTGCCAGATCTGGAACGCCTCGCGCGCCGCCTTCACCGCGCGGTCGACATCGGCCTTGGTGCCGAAGCTGATATGGCCCAGCGTTTCTTCCGTCGCAGGGTTCTCGACCTCCTGCCGGTTGGCTTCGACCGGATCGACCCATTCGCCGCCGATGTAGAATTTGGTGCAATCGCGCATGATCGTGTCTCCTTGCCGCTCTGTCGGCGTTCTCTTTCCCGTAGCTTTCCAACCGGCCTAGCTGTCTTGCGACCAGCGCGCCACCACCTCGGCGCCGTCCTCGGCGCTTTCGCGGATGGTCGCGGGCGTCCGGTCGAAACGCGGCGCGGGCGCGGTGTGCCAGCGCCCGTCCTTTTCGACATAGGCGCCCCGCGCCTTCATGTGGGGATGCTCACGCACCTCGTCGAGCGGGACGACGGGCGCGAAACAGGCGTCGGTGCCTTCCAGTATCTCGCACCATTCGCCTAGCGTCTTCGTCGCGAACAGCGCCGCCAGCCGCTCCGAATAATCGTCCCAGTTGGCGGGGTTCATCTGCCCTTCCCGCAGCTCCTCGGGCGCGTCTGCGCGTTCGAGCAGTTCGGTGTAGAATTGCGGTTCGATCGCGCCGACGCTGATCTCCTTGCCGTCCTTGCACGCATAGCAGCGATAGAAATGCGCCGCCCCGCCGAGGAGGCCGTGGCCGCGCTTCGTAGAGCGCAGCGCGGATTCGGGCTGGCCGAAGAAAAAGCTCATCAGGCTGGTCACGCCATCGACCATCGCGGCGTCGACCACCTGCCCCCTGCCCGACCGCTCTCGTTCGTAGAGCGCGGCGAGAATGCCCATGGCGCAATACATCGAGCCGCCGCCGAAATCGCCGACGAGGTTCTGCGGCGGCACGGGCAGCTCGCCCTTCCGCCCCACCGCATCGAGCGCGCCGGTGATCGCGATGTAGTTGAGATCGTGCCCAGCGGCCTGCGCCAGCGGCCCTTCCTGTCCCCAGCCGGTGATCCGCGCATAAACGAGGCGCGGATTGGCGGCGAGCATCTCCTTGGGACCGAGCCCCAGCCGCTCCATCACGCCGGGCCGAAAGCCTTCGAGCAGCACGTCCGCGCTGACGAGCGCCTGCTTCACCGCGGCGATACCCTCCACGCTCTTCAGGTCGACCGCGATCCGGTGCCGCGCCCGCTCCACCACCGGGTTCATCGGCCGGTATCCCTCGCGCTCGATCCGGACGATCTCCGCGCCCATGTCGGCCAGCATCATGCCGACATGCGGGCCCGGGCCGATCCCCTGAAATTCGACCACTCGCAGCCCGGTCAGGGGGCCGTTGTTCTGTTCTGCCATAGGATCTCCTCTCGCCGCGTTCATGGCCCGCCCGCGCGGCCGCTGGCAAGAGGTGGACGCCAAAAGCCCTTCCGCTATGCTCGGCCCGCCCTGATCGGAGAATGCCCCAGATGAGCGAATTGGTCCGCCGCCCCGACGACGACAGCAACACGCATTGCACACCGCAGCAGTACGAGGAAATGTACCGGCGCTCGGTCGAGGAACCGGACGCGTTCTGGGCGGAACAGGCGCAGCGGATCGACTGGATCAAGATGCCGACCAAGATCGCCGACTGGTCCTTCGATCCGGTCGATATCAAGTGGTTCGCCGATGGCGAGCTCAACATCTGTCACAACGCCGTCGACCGCCATGTCGAGGCCGGACGCGGCGGCGATGTCGCGCTGATCTTCGAGCCCGACGATCCGGCCGGTGACGTGCGGCGCATCACCTATGCCGAATTGCAGCGCGAGACGGCGCGCATGGCCAACGCGCTCAAGAAACTGGGCGTGGCGAAGGGCGACCGGGTCACGATCTACATGCCGATGGTCCCCGAAGGCGCGATGGCGATGCTCGCCTGCGCGCGGATCGGCGCGGTGCATTCGGTGATCTTCGGCGGCTTCAGCCCCGAGGCGATCGCCGGGCGGATCGAGGATTGCGCGAGCGACTGGGTCGTCACCGCCGACGAAGGGCTGCGCGGCGGCAAGCCGATCCCGCTCAAGGCAAATGTCGACGCGGCGCTGGACAAGGTTTCGGCCAAGGGCGTCCTCGTCTTGCGTCATACCGGGGGCGAAGTGGCGATGCACGAGGGGCGCGATCACTGGTACCACGAATTCGCCGCCGACCTGTCCGAAGAATGTCCCTGCGAACCGATGAAGGCGGAGGACCCGCTTTTCATCCTCTACACCAGCGGATCGACCGGCAAGCCCAAGGGCGTGCTTCACACCACCGGCGGCTATGCCGTGTGGACCGAGACGACCTTTCGCTATGTCTTCGACTATCGCCCCGGCGAGATCTACTGGTGCACCGCCGATATCGGCTGGGTCACCGGGCACAGCTACATCGTCTACGGCCCGCTGCTGAACGGGGCGACTGCGCTGATGTTCGAAGGCGTGCCCAATTGGCCCGACGCCTCGCGCTTCTGGCAGGTCTGCGACAAGCATCGGGTCAACATCTTCTACACCGCCCCCACCGCGATCCGCGCGCTGATGCGCGAGGGCAAGGGGCCGGTCGAGAAGCACAACCTGTCCACGCTCCGCCTGCTCGGCAGCGTGGGCGAGCCAATCAATCCCGAAGCCTGGCGCTGGTATCACGACACGGTCGGCGGCGGGCGCATCCCGATCGTCGACACATGGTGGCAGACCGAAACGGGCGGCGTGATGATCACCACCCTTCCCCACGCCCACGACATGAAGCCGGGCAGCGCGGGCAAGCCCTTCTTCGGCATCCGCCCGCAACTCGTCGATAGCGAAGGCGAGGTTCTGGAGGGCGCGAGCGAGGGCAATCTGTGCATCACCCACAGCTGGCCCGGCCAGGCGCGCACGGTCTATGGCGATCACGAGCGTTTCGTGCAGACCTATTTCAGCACCTATCGCGGCAAGTATTTTACCGGTGACGGGTGCCGCCGCGATGCCGACGGCTATTACTGGATCACGGGCCGAGTGGACGATGTCATCAATGTCTCCGGCCACCGGATGGGCACGGCCGAGGTCGAGAGCGCGCTGGTGCTGCATGGCAAGGTCTCCGAAGCCGCGGTGGTCGGCTACCCGCACGACATCAAGGGGCAGGGAATCTACTGCTACGTCACGCTCAATTCCGGAATCGAGCCCTCCGCCGAACTGGAAGACGAATTGCGCAAATGGGTGCGCAAGGAGATCGGCCCGATCGCGACGCCCGACCACCTTCATTTCACCCCCGCCCTGCCCAAGACCCGCAGCGGCAAGATCATGCGCCGCATCCTCAGGAAGATCGCCGAGAACGATTACGGCGCTCTCGGCGACACCTCGACGCTGGCCGATCCTGGCGTGGCCGAGGACCTGATCGAGGGGAGGCGCAACCGCTGACCGTGCGCCGATCGCACCGCTTGGCTCTTGAAGGTGGCGCGGTTCGGTGCGACCGTTCGCGGAACGGCAATTTTTCAGGAGAGCGGCGAGACATGAGCAGTTACGAGACCATCCGGGTCGGCAACGAGAACGGCGTGCTCATCATCACGCTCGACCGGCCCGACCGGCTCAATGCCTGCCCGCCGCAGATGGCGGAGGAGATTTTCGACGCCATCCTCGACCTGGGCGATGCCCGCGCGGTGCTGCTGCGCGGAGAGGGTCGGGCTTTCTGCTCGGGCGCCGATCTCGCGGCGAATTCGACCTCTTCGGTCTCGGGCGGCGACCGCGCCTATCGCTCGCTCTCGACCAGCTACAATCCGATGATCCAGGCGATCAGCAATCTGCCGGTTCCGGTGGTCGCGATGGTTCAGGGGCCGGCGGCGGGGATCGGCTGCTCGCTGGCGCTGGCCGCCGATTTCGTGGTCGCGGGCAAGAGCGGCTATTTCCTCCAGGCCTTCGTCAATATCGGTCTGGTGCCCGATGGCGGATCAAGCTGGCTGCTGCCGCGCCTCGTCGGTCTGGCGCAGGCGACGCGGATGATGATGCTCGGCGAGAAGATCCATGCCGAGGAGGCCGAGCGGATCGGCCTTATCTACAAATGCGTCGAGGACGATGCGCTCGAGGCCGAGGCGACGGCGCTGGTCCGCAAGCTCGCCGACGGGCCGACGCTGGCGCTGGGCCGAATGAAGGCCACTTTGCGCGAAGGGCTCGAGACCGATCTCGGCACCACTCTCGCCGCCGAGGCGCAGGCGCAGCGGATCGCGGGCAAGTCGCAGGACGCCGCGGAAGGCGCGATGGCCTTCCTCCAGAAGCGCAAGCCCGCCTTTACCGGACGCTGACGCTGCGGCCCGGCGTTCGGGAAAACTCCGTTCAAAATGCGGGAAAGTTGGGCCAAAATCAGGGAAAGTTGAGCTATACTTCGGGAAAGCTGTCCAGCGAGCGTGCGCCCACGAGCACCTGCTCGCCGACCAGCTTCAACTGCATCCGCACCCGCTCGTCGAGGCACTCGCCTTCCGGCGAGAAAATGCCGGGATAGGTGCGGATCGTGGCGCCCATCGGGGTCGGCCAGCCGCGCAGGGCGTGGACGATGCTGCGCATGGTGAGAAGCGTGCTCATCGTCGCCTGATCGCCATAGGCCGTCGCGATAAGCCCGACCGATCGCCCGTGAAGATAGGGCCGCCGGTCCGTCGCCAGGTCTTCCAGATAATCCAGCGCATTCTTGACGAGGCCCGACACCGTTCCGTGATAGCCGGGCGCTGCGATCAGCACGCCGTCGGCTTCGCGAACCGCCTCGACCATTTCGCGCCCCGTGGACTGGTCATGTTCCTCGCCCCCGTAATGCGGCAGCCGGCTGAGATATTCGCCACCGAAGACATCGACCTGCGCACCGGCCTCTCGCGCCGGGATCGTTGCCTCGCGCAGCGCCATTTCGGTCGAACTGAGGCTGGATACGGTGCCCCCTATCGCAACGATCCTGACACCCATTCCTGTATTCCGCCCTTTCAAATGATTTCGCCGATCGGCTGACGACGCGTTTCGAGTATGTTGCGCGAGAAAGACCGCGCCTGCCCAAGGCTAGCGAAATCGCCCGACAATGGATAGCACCTGCTCCGAACAGTAACGGAGATATGGGGCCGATGCTCGAACTTGGACGCGATGCACTTGCACCGATTTGTGGCGGGCCAGAGATCGCGCCTGCACGGGCACTCGGATGAGCGAATGGATTTCCGCAGCTCGCGCCGCCGCCGAAGCGGCCCGGAACTTGGCCGATGCCGCGCGCGAGAAAGTCGCTGAGTCCATTGCCCCCTCTGGACAAATTGATGCCGCGCTGGCCGATCGGCATCAGCGAATGCTCCACGGTTTCGCCTGGATCGCCACCACGGGCGAGGCGCTGTCCGCCACGGCCGCCTGGGCAGCACGCGCGAATGCCTCGCACGCTTTCGCAGAAATCGAGGAGCTTGTCCTTCGCATCGGCTTCGGCGAATATTGCGCGCAGCTGATCGGCGGCGTACCGATGAGCCAGAGCGAAATCGCGCGTCCTTTCGAACTCGGCATTGAAGAGGCTGCCGCTCGCTTCGCCAAAGACGAAGCGGTCGCGCGCTTTTTTGCCCGGGGAAATACCGTCGAGACCCGGGCCGCTCTGGCCGCCCGGCTGGCGAAAGGCGAACGGCCCGACGAACGGCTCGGCGACGAAACGCTCGATATGATCCGCGATCAGTTCCGCGCCTTCACCGCGAACCGGATCGCACCCCACGCCCAAGCCTGGCACCTTGCCGATGCACTCATCCCCATCGAGGTGGTCGACGAGATGGCCGGCCTCGGCGTCTTCGGGGTCTGCATTGCGGAAAAATATGGCGGGTTGGGCCTCGGCAAGCTGGCGATGGCGCTGGTTTCGGAGGAGTTGTCGCGCGGCTGGATCTGCGCCGGATCGCTCGGCACGCGCTCCGAAATTGCCGGCGAGCTGATCGGCGAGAACGGGACCGAGGCGCAGAAGGCGAAATTCCTGCCCCGGCTGGCCGATGGCACGATCCTGCCAACCGCCGTCTTCACCGAACCCGATACCGGATCGGACCTCGCATCGGTCCGGACGAAGGCGACGAGGGATGCGGAGGGAGACTGGCGGATCGACGGGGCGAAGACCTGGATCACTCACGCCGCTCGCGCCGACCTGATGACGGTGCTGTGCCGCACCGACGCCGCAACGCCCGGCTATGGCGGACTGTCGATGTTGCTGGCGGAAAAGACCCGCGGCGACGAAGCCACGGCCTTTCCCGACGAGGGCATAGCGGGCGAAGAGATCGAGGTGCTCGGTTATCGCGGAATGCGCGAATACACGCTGGCCTTCGATGACTTCAAGGTGCCCGCCGACAGTCTCCTCGGCGGCGCGGAAGGAATGGGCTTCAAACAGTTGATGCGCACCTTCGAAGGTGCCCGCATCCAGACGGCAGCGCGGGCGATCGGCGTCGGCTGGAACGCTTTCGACCTCGCTCTGACCTACGCAATGGAGCGGCGGCAGTTCGACCGCCCGCTCATCGCCTTCCCGCGCGTTTCGGACAAGCTGGCGGTGATGGTCGCCGAACTCGTCATGGCGCGCGAACTGACCTACGCTGCCGCCAGGCACAAGGACAAGGGCGAGCGCTGCGACATCGAGGCAGGCATGGCCAAGCTGATCGCGGCCCGCGTTGCCTGGTCGAACGCCGACGCCAACGTTCAGATACACGGCGGCAATGGCTACGCGCTGGATTATGCCGCGAGCCGCGTGCTGTGCGATGCACGCATCCTCAATATTTTCGAGGGCGCCGCCGAGATCCAGGCGCACGTCATCGGTCGGGGCCTGGTCGCGTCTCGCTTGGCGATGTCTGAAAGCGCGATGTAATGAACGGAGGCCGGCGCGAGGCACGGAGGCGTCAGGCCCCGAGCCGTAAACTCGCTCATGCGAACGATCGCAGGATAGCGCTCCCCTAGCCGGCTGTTCATCCGACGCAGCGTTCGCAATCGGCCTAGACAACTTTCATAATCGAACCTATGGTTTTTCGCAGAGAGGATTTGCGAATGGTTACGATTATCGGTGGCTGGCAGAGCGACTTTGCCCGCAACTGGGCGCGCGAGGGGATGGAGATCGCCGACGGCTTCGCCGAAACTCTAGGCTGCGGCCTTGAGCAAACAGGCTTGAAGGCAAGCGAGATCGAGACCGGCCATGTCGGCAATTTCGTCGCCGACATGTTCGCGCAGCAAAGCTTGCTCGGCGGCTTCTTCGCGCAGGTTGATCCCGAGCTCGACGGCCTGCCCACCTCCCGGCACGAGGCCGCTTGTGCAAGTGGATCGATGGCCATCCTCGCGGCCAGCGCGGAGATCGAGGCCGGTCGGTATGACACGGCCTGCGTGCTTGGCATCGAACTGATGCGCAACGTGCCCGGGCAAAAGGCGGCCGAAAACCTCGGTGCGGCGATCTGGCAGGGACACGAATTGCAGGACGCGATCTATCCCTGGCCGCGTGCCTTCAGCGATCTGTCGGAAGAATACGAGCGCCGCTACGGCCTCGACTACCGTCATCTGATGCGGATTTCCGAGATCAATTTCGGCAATGCCCGCGCCAACCCAAATGCCCAGACCCGCAACTGGCAATTCACCGACCGGAGCTTCACCGACTGCGATGAGGCAAACCCGGTGGTCGAGGGCCGGACCCGCAAGATGGATTGCGGACAGGTGACCGACGGCGCGGCGGTGGTCTTCCTAGCTTCCGACGCCTGGGCCGACGAATGGGCGAAGAAGAACGGAAAAGACCCCTCCTCCCTGTCGCGCATCGCCGGGTGGGGGCATCGCTCGGCCCCCATTTCCTACCGCGCCAAGATCAAGGCGAGCGAGAACGCGGATTACGTCTTCCCGCAGGTCCGCCGCGCGGTGATGGATGCCCGCGCCCGCGCTGGTGTCGATCTCGACGCGATCGACGCCTTCGAGACTCACGATTGCTTCGCCATGACGGAATACATGGCGATCGACCACCTCGGCCTGACCGATCCGGGCGAAGGCTGGAAGGCGATCGAGGCGGGGACCATCGAGATGGGCGGCACCAAGCCGATCAACCCTTCCGGCGGTCTCATCGGCCTCGGCCACCCGGTCGGGGCGACCGGCGTACGGATGCTGCTCGACGCGCACAAGCAAGTGACCGGCACCGCCGGCGATTATCAGGTCGAGGGCGCGCGCCGGGTCCAGACACTCAATATCGGCGGCTCGACCACCACCACCGCCAGCTTCATCGTCGAAAGTGCTGCGGCGGCGTGATCGCGCGCCGCAACCTTCTGGCGTTGATAGCGCTGCTTTCGATCCCTCTACCGACCATTGCAAGGAGCCGCCGCATGACCCGAATGGAACAATTCCAGTCCGTGATCGACGCCTGGAAGCGCAAGGATGTCGAAACTGTTCTCGGCTCGATGACCGAGGACGTGGTGTGGCACTTTGCCGCCGCCATTGCCCCGCCCGCTCGAGGCAAGGCGGAAGCGCGCGCTTTCATCGACCAGTTCGGCGCCAGTATCGGCGAGGTGCGCTGGCGCATCTTCCACCATTGCGAGCAGGGCGATCGCCTGTTCGTGGAAGGCGTCGACGAATACACGACGAAGGACGGCACGGACATCGCCGCGCCCTATGCCGGCGTGATCGAGTTCCGCGGCGACAAGATCAGCGGATGGCGCGATTATGTCGATCGCGGCGTGATCGACAGCCAGAAGGCGGGCAAGGGCTGGTCGGATCAGGTCAAGGAGCTTGTCGGGCGGCGCGCGCAATGACCCAGAGCCATGGCGACGAGAGCTGGCGCCGGGCGCCCTTCCGTCACGCCGAATTTCTTCCCGTCGATCTTGATCTTTCCGAGGATGCGGACGGGACGATCCGTCTCACGAGCCGGCAGCCCTTCGAGCCGATCGATGCCAATCTGGCGCGCGCGTTCCTGAACACGGCCGCTCGGCTCGGCAACGCCGATGCGCTGGCGGAAAAGGGCGCGGATGGCGAGTGGAGTTACACGAGCTTTGCAAGGCTCGCGCGGGAGGTCCGCGGGGCAGCCCAGTGGATGCTCGACAACCTGCCGCGCGGAGGCGTGCTGGTCATCATGGCGGAGAACAGCGTGGCGGTCGGCGCGCTCAGCTTCGCCGCATTCGCGACCGGAACAGTGCTATGCCCGGTCAGCCCGGCCTACGGCATGGCAGGAGGAGACCATGCGCGCCTGCGCCATGTGTTCGACCGGACCGCGCCGGCCGCGATCTACTGCGATCCGCGAGAGCCCTACGAACGCGCGTTGAAAGACATCGGCTGCTCGGCCACGATCCTTTCCAGCGATCCGGACATTTTCGGCAGCGAAACTGTCGCAATTTCCGATGTTTTCGCCACCGAACCGACCGCAGCGGTCGATGCGGCCATCGCAGAGGTCGATACCGAAGCCACCGCGCAATACATGATGACCTCGGGCTCCACCGGACTTCCCAAGGTCGTCGAACAGTCCCTGGACGCACTCGCGGCCAACACCGCACAGGGCATCGGCCTGATCGGCCGCGCCGCCGGCTGGGACGATGTGATGCTGGACTGGCTGCCCTGGCATCATGCCGCAGGCGCCAGCGTGCTGCGCGCCGGGCTCGTCCAGGGCGGCACGCTGCATATCGACGCGGGCAAGCCGGCCCCCGGCCTGTTCGATACCAGCATCGACAATCTGCGCGGCCTGTCCGTGCCCTATTTCAACAACGTGCCGCTCGGCTACGCCATGCTGGTCGAGGCGATGGACGGCGACGAGGTGCTGCGCGACAGTTTCTTCGCCAAGATGCGCCTCATGCTTTATGGCGGCGCGGGACTGCCGCAGCACGTCTACGACAAGTTGCAGCGCCACGCCGTGGCGGCGACCGGCCATCGCATCCACATGACCACCGGCTACGGCATGACCGAGACCGTCTCGGGCTGCTGCGCGATCCATTACGAGACGGACAAGGTCGGCATCGGCCTGCCCGGTCCGGGGGTGGAGATGAAGCTGGTGCCGAATGGCGAGCGCTACGAAGCGCGGCTGCGCGGACCGATGCTGATGAAGGGCTATCTCGACGAACCGGAGAAGACCGCCGCCGCTTTCGACGAGGAAGGTTATTACCGCACCGGCGATCTCGTGGTGTTCCACGACCGCGCCGATCCCGCGCAGGGCCTCGCCTTCGCGGGGAGGATGGCCGAGGAATTCAAGCTTTCCAACGGCACCTGGGTCTATGGCGGGCAGCTGCGGGACCGGTTGCTGAAAGCACTCGGCGACGATGTCGCGGAACTGGTTCTGGCGGACGACAACCGCGCCTTCCTTGGCCTGCTCGTCTGGCCCAGGCAGGGGGCCACGCTCGACGGGATCGCGGCGAAGCTCTCAACCTTCAACGAGGGGCAGCAGGGCGGCTCCGCGAAGATCCGCCGGGTGCGCCTGCTCGAACGGCCACCAAGCGCCAACGATCACGAAATCTCGGACAAGGGCACGATCAACCGGCGCGCCGTTCTCGACAATCGCGCAGATGCGGTCGACGCGCTCTTTGCCGAGCAGGTGCCGGACGACGTGCGCGAGATCTGACTTTTCCGGGCAGTAATCAGGGGGAATTCGAATGTCGGTCTGGGCCGTCCTTGCCATCAACGCAGCCATCCTCGTCGCCTGTTTCGTGGTCCTCTGGCTGATATGCCTGAGAACTAGGGACGTGACGCCCGTAGACAGCTTCTGGGCTTTCGGCATGGTCGTGATGGCCCTGTCGAGCTTCGCTTTCGCCACCGGCGATCCGCAGCGGAAATTGCTGTTGCTGGCACTGACGGCGGCCTGGGGCCTGCGGCTCGGCGGGTACATGCTGTGGCGCTGGCGCGATCACGGGTCCGATCGGCGCTATGTCGCTCTCCTCGGCAAGGCGCAGGAAAGGCGCGGCTGGTCCTTCGCCAAGGCGAGCGGCCTGCTCGTCTTCGCAACGCAGGCGCCGTTGCTCTTCGCTGTGAGCCTGCCAGCGCAGATCGGACAGGTCGACGCTCTGCCGCCGCTCGGAACCCTGGCCCTGATCGGCGCCTGCCTGAGCTTGTTCGGCACCCTGTTCGAAACCGTGGGCGATCTCCAGCTCGTGCGGTTCAAGCGGAACCCGGCCAATCAGGGGCAGGTGATGGACCGGGGCCTGTGGCGTTACACGCGTCACCCGAACTATTTCGGCGATGCCTGCGCCTGGTGGGGCATCTGGCTGGTGGCGGCGGAGACGTCCACGGGCGTATGGAGCATCGTCGGCCCGATGCTGCTGACCTGGACTCTGATGAAGTGGTCGGGCGCGCCGACGGTCGAGGGCAAGATGGCCAGGACGAAACCGGGATATGCCGATTACGTCCGGCGCACCTCCGGCTTCGTGCCCTGGTTCCCCAAGCGGGCGTGAGCGCCTAGCGCCCGTATTCCCGTAATTTCGCACTGGCGCCGCTGTCGAGATATTCGTCCAGCCGCTTGATCTTGCCGTCTTCCATGCTGACCACGACGCAGGCATCCATCGCCCACGACTCTCCGTTGGGGAGCGTGGCAGACAAGACATGCTGCTGGACGAAGCCGTCGGGGATCACCTCGCGCCGCTTCACGGTATAGGTGCGGTCGGGCAGCGTCTCGACGAACCAGTTCAGCACCTTGATGTTGTCGTCGACCGACTGTTCCTTGCCATCGGTGTTGTGCCAGATCACCCCGTCGGGTGCGTAACAGTCTCGCATCGCCTCCCCGTCGCCGCGCTGGACGGTGTCGACGAAATGGGCGGCGAATTCCTCGATTTCCTGATCGGTCATTGTGTTCTCCCGAAGGTGTGAAGTCTCTCGCGGGCGGCGTTCCACCCGTCCTCGAGAGTGTCGACGATGTCGGCCAGCGGTTCGCTGGCCGTGATCGAATGGAGCCCCTGCCCCGCGGCCCACAGGTCGCGCCACTTCTTCGCCGGATCGCCACCATAGTCGCGCGTCGCCGGGGCGCCGAGATCGGAAAGGTCGTAGCCCGCCTTTTCGAGCGAGGGCTTGAGCCAGCTCGCCGGCGTGCCGGTGATAGCCGGGCTGACCACCAGGTCTTCCGCTCGGGAATTCACCACCATTGCCTTGTATTCTGCATCGGCAAGGCTTTCCTCGGCGGCGAGGAAGCGCGTCCCCACATAAACGAGATCGGCTCCGGCGGCGACCGCGCCCGCCACCCCCGCCCCGTCGGCGATGGCCCCGCCGACGCAGACGATCCCGTCGAAGAATTCGCGCAGCACGCTGACGAAGGCGAAGGGCGAAAGGCTGCCCGTGTGCCCCCCGGCTCCGCTCGCCACCGCGACCAGCCCGTCCGCTCCGGCAGCGGCGGCCTTGCGTCCGAGCTTCTCGTTGACGACGTCGGCGAGGACGAGCCCGCCATAGGAATGGACGACGTCGATCGCCGGCGCCGGACTCCCGAGCGCGGTGATGACGATCGGTGGTTTGTGCTTGGCGACCATCGCCAGATCGTCGGCGAGGCGGGCATTGGAGGAATGGGTGACGAGATTGGCCGCCCACAGACCCGGCGCATCAGCTGTCTCCGCGACAATGCGTGCCATCCACGCATCGACCTCTTCGCTCGTGCGGCAATTGGGCGTCGGAAAGGCGCCGACAATGCCGGAGCGCGCGGCCGCGATCACCATGTCCGGTCCGGATACCAGGAACATCGGAGCTGCCACCACGGGCAGGCGAAGGCGTTGCAGTATCTCCCTGCCCATCAAAGCCTCTCCACGATCATCGCCGCGCCCACGCCCTGCGCACCGGTGCACACCACCATGCCGAACCGCTGGTCCGTTTCGTCGAGCACGTCGAGCAGGGTGGATGTGAGGATCGCACCCGTGGCCCCCATCGGATGCCCCTTGGCGAGATGCCCGCCGGATACGTTCACCTTGCCGGGATCGACGGGAAAGTCGCGCAGGAACTTGGCGATAGTAACCGCGAAGGCTTCCATGAACTCGATCCGGTCAATCCGGTCGAGGCTCAGACCCGCCTGTTCGAGCGCCTTTTCCATCGCCGCGAACCCGGCGGTCAGCGAGGCGCGCGGATCGCCGCCCATCTCGGCATAGGAGACGATACGTGCACGGGCGCCCGCCGCCTCGTTCGACAGGAGAGCCAGGCCCGCACCGTCCACGATCGGCGGAGCATGGGCGACCGTATGCCGGTGCGTGGCCGGTTCGGACAGCGCGTGGGCGTATTCCTCGCCCCAGGTGGTGAAGGCGTGCGGCATTTCCGCAAGCTTGCGGAGCGAGGTCGGGCGGATGGATTCCTCGCGCGTCAGCCCCGCCACCGCGATCCGGCTCGCGTTGAAACCGGGGCGATCCTCGGCCGCCGCGGCGAGACGCTGCGAGCGTTCGGCGGCTTCGTCCATCGCTTCGCGGGAAATGTCCTCGGACCGGGCGAGGAGGTCGGCAGCGAGGCCGACCGGGATGTAACGCCGCTCGGGCGGGAAGCTCTGGTCGCTGTAATAATCCGCGCGGTCGGCCATGAAAGGAACGCGGCTCATCATCTCCACGCCCCCGGCGAGCGCCGATGCCGCCCGCCCCGCCTCGATCGCGTCGAGCGACAGGCCGATCGCGGTGAGGCCGGAAGCGCAGAAATTGTTGATCGAATGGACGACGCATGCGTCGGGCAGGTTCGCCGCCATCTTGGAGACCATCGCGACCCCTCCGCCCTGCGCACCGACCTGGCCGACGCAGCCGAGCGTGAAGCGATCGATGCTCCGCGGAGCGTGTCCGCGCTCATCCAGCGCATCGACAAGCCGCGTGACGAGCCCGTGCGGCGTCTCGCCTGCCAGCGCGCCATCGGGCTTCGCCTTGCCGCGCGGCGTGCGGACGGCGTCGTGGATGTATACGGTCATGCTTTTCTCCACGCGGCGGGCGGATGGAAGGCGAACAGGCCCGGCGGCGCGGCCACCACGTGCGGGATGGCGTTGATGGCGACGGCGATGGTCGCATCGGTCAGCGCACGGCTGGGCGGCTTGGCCGGATCGCTCTCCTCGATGTCGAGCGTCATGCGGATGACAGGGCGGCCATCGAGGCGGATAGTCCAGTGGCCCTGTCGATCCTCACCGTGAAGCGAAGGGTCGGCGGTCCAGAGAATCGAAAGGAGCAGTTCCGGCCCGAGATCGGTCTTCGCCGTCCAGCGCCATTCGGTCGCAGCGACATGCCCCGGCTGGATGGTGCCTGCGCCGGTCTCGATCGGGTGCTCAGCCAGCGTCAGGCGGTGGTCGGGCACGATCTCGACCAGCTTGCCGCCGAGCTCCGCCGCGAAGAAGTGGAGAACTTCGGAAAACAGCGCGCCGTAGAGATCCGCCAGCGGCCCCTCGCGGATGTCGCGCTGGGCCGGGTCGCTGTCGAGACCCATCAGGCCGAAGACGAATTCGGGGCTTTCCATCGCCGAGGCGTCGACGGTCTCGAACACCGATATGCGGTCGAGTTGATGGCTCATCGCGCTGGCTGCCAGAGCAATGCGTTCGACCACCAGGCCCGGGTTCACGCCGACCCCTGCGAGAGTCGCCCCACCGCGCTTCGCCGCCTCCTCCAGCCGGCTTGCGTAACCGTCACCCTGAGCCGCCGGCCAGTGAAAACCGGCGATGGAAACGACGTTCTTCCCGGATTCGAGCAGGGCCACGACATCGTCCACCAGCGCATCGTAGGGCTGTGTGATCCGCGGGCAGTGAAGGACAACATCGGCCTCCAGAGCAAGAATGGCCGCGCGATCATTGGTGGTCTGGACACCGCAATCCGGTCGCCGTGCCAGCACGCCCGCATCCACGCCGGACTTGCTCGCTCCATAGACATAGGCACCCGCCAGCGTCAGCCCCTCGGCATCGATCACCCGGCGCAGCGCGGTTCGCCCCATGGAGCCTGTCGCCCATTGAACAACGCGCGTCATTGCTCGCTCCCCCTGTTTGATTGACGTCGTAACCATTCTCATCAATGATGTCAGTATATTTATGAAAGCTTATCTGGGGAGGAGAGAGCGATGTTCCTGACGCCGGCCGAGAAAGTGCGCGATTACGAAAACCGGGGCTGGTGGAAGGGCGAAAGCGTAGACGCCATGACCCGCCGCGCGGTGGCGTCGGGCGGGGATGCGGATGCGCTGGTCGATCCCTTCAACCGCGACAGCCTGGATGGACGGGATCCCGAGCGGCTGAGCTGGTCGGAACTCGACGAGCGGGTCGACCGCCTTGCAGCCGCGCTGCTGGCGGACGGGCTGACAAAGGACGACATCGTCCTTGCGCAGCTTCCCAACACGGTCGATGCGGTGCTGCTGTTCCTCGCCTGTGCGCGGACGGGCGCGATCCTGT
Organism: Qipengyuania spongiae; assembly: GCF_026168555.1. NCBI lineage: Bacteria > Pseudomonadati > Pseudomonadota > Alphaproteobacteria > Sphingomonadales > Erythrobacteraceae > Qipengyuania > Qipengyuania spongiae. The sequence continues at coordinate 49,703 of NZ_CP092471.1, forward strand.
CACCCGTCGCCATGCCCTATCGCCGGCACGAACTCGAATACATCGTCGACCAGGTGAGGCCGCGCTTCATCGTTACGGTCGCCAGCTTCGCCGGGTTCGACCATGCCGCTCTCGCTCGCACGCTCGCCGAAAGGGAGGGCCGCATGGAGGTGCTTATCTTCGGCGATGGCGAAAGGGACTTGCGCGCAAAGGCTGCCAAAACCGATCCCGAGCGGACCCGCACCCATGTGGAAGCGAACCCGGTTGCGGGCGGCGAGGTGCTGACGATCTGCTGGACCAGTGGGACCGAGTCGCGCCCCAAGGGCGTTCCGCGCGATCACAATCACTGGGTCCTCAACGCCGAGGTCGTCGCCGACGGCACGGGCGCGAAGGCGGGCGACGTTCTTCTCAACCCCTTCCCGCTGGTGAATATCGGATCGATCGGCGGGCTGGTGATGCCGTGGCTGATGCTGGGAACCAAGCTCGTGCTCCACCATCCCTTCGATCTGGGCGTATTCCTGCGCCAGATCGAGCAGGAGCGGGTGAGCTACACGATCGCTCCGCCCGCCGTGCTGACCGCATTGCTGAAACAGCCGCAGATCCTTGAGGCGGTCGATATTTCCTCGCTTCACACCGTTTCCTCGGGCTCCGCGCCCCTGTCGCCCTGGCTGATCGAGGGCTGGGCCAAAAAGGGGATCGAGATTACCAACGTGTTCGGATCGAACGAGGGCGCCGGCCTTTTCTCGAGCGCGGCGAGCGTGCCCGACTACGCCAGCCGCGCACGCTACTTCCCGCGTTTCGGGGCCGAGGGGCAGAGTTGGGAGGCGCGCAGCCACGAGGTCTCAAGCTCGCGCCTGGTCGATCCCGAAACGGAAGAAGAGATTGCGACGCCCGGCCGCGCGGGAGAATTGCGGCTCGGCGGGGCAAGCATATTCGCCTGCTACTGGCAGTCGCCCGAACTGACCGAAGCCGCGTTCGACGATCAGGGGCACTACCGCACCGGCGACCTGTTCGAGATCGCCGAGGAGGACGAGCGCTTCTATCGCTTCATCGGCCGGTCGAAGGAGATCATCGTGCGAGGCGGCATCAACATCTCGCCCGCCGAGATCGACGATTTGCTGACAGGATTTCCGATGGCGGTCGAAGCCGCGACCGTGGGCATCCCCGACGATCGGCTCGGCGAGCGGATCGCGGTGGCGGTCGTTCCGGTCGAGGGCGCGGAACCGAAGCTGGAGGACGTCATCGCTTTCCTCGCCGAGCGCGACGTGGCGATCTACAAACGGCCCGAAAGGCTGGTGCTGATGGACAAGCTGCCGCGCAATCCGATGAACAAGATCATGCGCAACGAATTGCGCGCTATGGTCCTCGGGAAACTGGCGGAATAAAGCGCGCTCAGGCGGCCAGCGCCTCGCGCTTGCGCGCCTTGGCCGCCTCCAGTGTCTCGCTGTCCACCCAGGTCGCATGGGTCCCGCTCGACAGTTTGTGCGGCAGGGCGATGCGGCAGACCGGACCGTCCGCGAACTTCTTGCAGTCGATGAGGACGCATTCCGACGTGCCCTGGTTCTCGTCGATGATGAAGCTCACCAGATAGCCGTCGTCCTCGTCCACCGCGCCGATGCGCGGGGCGAAGGGTGCTTCGGACGCATAGCGGCCCGGCTCCAGCTTCAGCTCGATCGCCTCCCCGGTTTCGAGGTCGTGCTTCACGAAGCCTTCGAACAGGAACCAGCCCGGCTTGGCGACCGTGGAATAGGCGTAACGATATTTCCGCCCGGCATATTTCTGATTGATCATACCGAATTCGACCGTGCGATCGTCCAGCCGTTCCTCGTGCGTGGTCCCGTCGACGAGGTTGAACCGCCAGCGGTGAAGCCTGGTGCCGAGCGAATGCCCGTCGAGGAAGGCCATCAGGTGCGCGTGCTCGCCATGCTCCTCGAAACCTTCGGGCCGCGGGGTGGGGTTTTCTTGGAAATAGCCGTCGAGGACGACCTCGTCGCCTTCCTCGTAGGCGTTGAGCCAGTGAAGCACATAGGTGGGCTCGCCTTCGAACCAGCGAATGTCCTCCGGCTTGCCATGGCGCGGGATGAGCGCGAAGCGCGAGGGTAATCCCTTGTGCAGGCGGACCGCGTGGAGATTGCGGTGCTTCATCAGCTCCGCATCCCAGAAGACCGGCAGATCGTTGAGGATCGACCAGTTCTCCGAAAAGGTCATGTCATGCGGCAGGCGCGGCCCCGGCAGCTCGACCGGAATGTAGGTCTGGAGCTTCCCGTCGGCATCGACGACGCCGTAATGCATGTAGGGCGCGTGCTTGCTGTAGTTGAAGAACATAAGCTCGCCCGTCGCCTCGTCCACCTTGGGATGGGCCGAAATCCCGTCGATCGGCACCCAGGGCGCGATCCCTTCGTTCTCCAGCGTCACGGGGTCGAGGACGTAGCCCTCCCCGCATTGGTAGAAGGTCGCGATCGCCTTGCCCGCATGGACGATGATATCGGTGGAGGCGGAATCCTTGATATCGCCCTTGGCGCCGAAGCCCGGACGCTTGGAAACCCCCGGGCCGTCGGCCAGCCCGCCCCAGAGCGCCCCGCCCTCGATCTGCTCCGCCTCGAAACAGCGCGTGCGCACGAAGCGGTTGCGATAGGTCGCGCGGCCTTCGGAAAAGGCGATCTGGTGGATCATACCGTCGCCGTCGAACGGATGGTGCCGGCCGATCGGCTGATGGACGGGATTCTCGGTATTGCGTAGATAGATGCCGTCGATATCGGCAGGGATCTCACCTTCCAGTACTTCGAGATCGAAGGCGTTCACCTCCTCGTGCTGCGGCGTCCAGGCTCCGGAAATATAGGGATGATTTGACGGGCGCAGGGTGGTCTTGACCGGGGGCAGCTTCTCGACGCGCATTGCAACTCGCTTCCACAGATTCGTACTTGGTCGGCCCGGAGGAATAGCGCCAATTGGTATTGTTTTGCAAGTAGAGTCTCGACGCAGGCAAATAGCGCTTGACCAATGCGCTGCGGAAAGTCACCCAGTGCTTGCATAAATATACCAATGGAGGATGCCCGATGGCCATGAACCTGATCCTTTCCATGATCGCGCTCGCGGCTCCGGTCCCCGCGCAGGCTTCCGCCGAAGCCCAAGCGTCACCGCCAACCGCAAACGAGCAGGAGAGTGCAATGGAAGACCGGTCCGCCCACAATATCGCGGTCGTGAAGAACATGATCGCCGCATGGGAAGCGCGAGATGCCGAGGCGATCACGAACATGTTCACCGAGGACGGCGTGCTCCATTCGGTGATGATCGATCCGATCGTTGGCCGCGACGCAATCCGGCCGCGCATGGAGTTCCTGGTCGACAATGCCAGCCACATGCACCTCAATGTCCGCAACTGGGCGGTCACGGGCGATACTGTCTTCATCGAGCGGCAGGATGAATTCACCTTCAAGGGCCACGAGGGCAAGGTCCCCGTGGTCGGCGTGCTCGTGGTAGAAGGCGACAAGATCAAGGAATGGCGCGAATACTACGATCGCGCCGAACTGCTGGAAGCCATGGGAGTCGAAGGCGATTTCTGACATTGCGGCGCCGGCGGCGATCCGGACCGGTCGGACGCCGCTGAAGGCCTGGCTGACTCTGGCGGCACTGTTCGTCGCCTATATCTGCAGCTTCATCGATCGGATGATCGTCGGTCTGCTGGTCGATCAGATCAAGGCCGATCTCGACATCACCGACACACAGATCAGCCTTATTCAGGGGCTGAGCTTCGCGATCTTCTTCACGCTCGCATCGATCCCGATCGGGCGGTTGATCGACCGGGTGCACCGCACGCGAGCAGTCGCCGCGGGCATCGCGGCATGGAGCGCGGCGACGGTTGCTTGCGGTCAGGCGACGAGCTTCATGGGGCTGTTCGTCGCACGCATGGGCGTGGGCGTGGGCGAGGCGGTGCTTTCCCCCGCCGCCTATTCGATCATCGCGGACAGTTTCCCGCGGCGGCGCCTGGGGCTCGCCATGGGCTTGTTTGGGCTTGGCAGCGCAACGGGCGCGGGCCTCGCCTTCATGATCGGGGGCGGCGTCGTCGCGCTGGTGGCGCAGGCGGAAACGATGAACCTGCCGATCTTCGGAGCGGTAAGGCCGTGGCAGTTCGCCTTCATCGTAGCAGGTCTTCCCGGCCTGCTCATCGCTCTTGCCTTCCTGTTCATCCCCGATCCCGGCCAGGCCGATCGCGCGGCCACAGGTGCCACCAGCGCCATGCCTTGGGCGAATGTCCGGGCCGAGCTGCGCCAGCGTTCCGGCTTCTACTGGTCGGTCTTCGGCGGCGTTGCGGCCGTCAATCTCTCAGTTCTGGGAACGGTCAACTGGTTGCCAGCCATGTATATGCGCGGGTTCGGGACGGAGCTTTCGACCACCGGCTACATTGCGGGCGCCCTGCTGATCGCAGGGGGGCTGCTCGGCATGGTCGGTGGCGGTGCGATCATGGACCGCGTAGGCGGCGGCGTGCCGGCCGCGCGGATGCGCTTCTGCGCATGGGCGGTCGGTATCGCGATGATTCCGGCAGTGGCCTTTCCGCTGGTGCCCAACATCTGGATGGCGGGCTTGCTGTTCGTGGCCTTCTTTACCGCTGCGGCCGCAGTGGTCAGCGCGGCGCCCAGCGTTCTGCAGGAGATGGCGCCCGACGGAATGCGCGCGACCATCGCGGCGGTCTATGTCTTCGTCATCAACGCGATCGGCATCGGGCTCGGCCCCAGCGTGACTGCCGGGCTGGCCGATGTTCTCTTCCCCGGCGGAGACGGCATTCGCAGCGCGATGGCGATCGTGGCACCGTTCGGATATGCAATCGGCGCGGCACTATTCTTCAACGCCGCGAAGCATGCTAGACGCTGAGCCCATATGAATGCCCCTGCCCGAATTCGCACATGCTCCATCTGGCGCAGCCTTGAAGTCGTCGGTGACACGCCGACCCTGCTGGTTATCGAGGCGAGCTGGCTGGGAGAGCGCCGCTTCGACGGCTTCCGTCAGCGCACCGGCCTGCTGAAGGCGCTGCTGAGCGACCGGCTGAAGAAGCTGGTGGCGGCGGGCCTGTTCGAGAAGCGCCGCTATTGCGATGCGCCGCCGCGTTACGAATATGTGCTGACCGACAAGGGCCGCGATGTCTACTGGACCTCGCTGATGATGTTGCGCTGGGAAACCGGCTGGGCGAAATCCGGCAACATCGCGGTCGAACTGACGCACACGAAATGCGGCAATATCTTCCGCCCCGAACCCGCCTGCGGCAGTTGCGGGGAAACGGTCGATGCCTTCCAGGTCGACTGGCGTGAAGGACCAGGCGTGGGCCTGATGGCGCCGATCTACAGCCGCCGCCGCCAGCAGCGCCACTCGCCCGAAACCGCGACCTCGCTGATGGACGAGGCAGCGCAGCTGATGGGGGATCGCTGGGCAAGCCTCATCATGCGGTCGATCTTCACCAATCTGAACCGGTTCGACGAGATCCGGCAGGATACGGCGATCGCCACCAACATATTGTCCGAACGTTTGAAATGGCTCGAATCGATCGGAGTGATTCGCCAGCGGCCCGATCCCGATTCGCCCGCTCACGCGCAGTACCGGCTGACCCGCAAGGGCGTGGAATATTACCCGGTACTGCTTATGCTGATGATCTGGGGCGACCGCTACTACGCCTCGCCCGAAGGCGCGCCGGTAGTCCTGTTCCACAAGACTTGCGGCAAGCCGCTCGATCCCAAGGTGGTCTGCTCGGAATGCCGCGAGCCGATCGTGCCTGCCGATGTTGAATTCAGCATCCGCAGCAAACCGGCCTGATTGTACTTTCATTAACGAACCAACCCGGCTAGCCTTTGGGGCATGAGGGTACGTTCGACGATCGTGACCGGCGCAGGGGCCGGCCTTGGCGCGGCATTCGCAAAAGCGATCGCCGCAGATGGCTCCTCGGTCCTGGTGAACAATCGCCGCCATCAGGACCGCCCCTATCCGGCCGAGGAAGTCTCATCTGCAATCCGCGCCGATGGAGGCACTGCCGCCACGGACGAGCACGCCGTCGACCTGGACGGTGGTCCCGAAGCAATCGTCGACGCGGCGCTGCAACGCTTCGGCGGCCTGGATGCGCTGGTCCTCAACGCCGGGATCAGCGGGCCCGCGATCAAGGTCGGCGACGGCGACACCGAATTGCGGCAGGTATTGGAGATCAATTTCTTCGCAAACGCTCGGCTGATCGAAGCCGCGCTCCCGCATCTGCGCCGTTCGTCCTCCGCCCGGATCGTGGTCATTTCCTCGACCGGTGGGCTTCACGGCGTGCGCGGCCGCAGCGCCTACGCCGCGTCGAAGGGCGCAGTGACCGCCTATGCGCTGAGCCTTGCCGACGAGCTTCGGCGCGACGCGATCCATGTCAACGTCCTTGCCCCCTATGCTCACACCAAGATGACCGACCGGCCCGGCCGCGCGCCCGATCCGCGGATGGCGCCCGAGGGCGCGGCCGCGATTTGCGCCTGGCTCGCTGGCGAAGCCTGCGACCGTACCGGCGAGATCTGGGTCGCGGGCGGCGGCCATGTTCGCGCGGCAAAGGCGATGGAAAGCCGCGCCGCCCCGTTCGGCCCTGCCAGGCTGGATGCGCTCGCAGCCATGCCCGCCCCCCGCGGTTTCGATGGCGGCGAGGCCGCTTTCGCCGATTTCTATCAAGACGCATTCGGAGAGGACTGATGAAAATAGAGGGCTGCACCGCTCTGGTGACCGGGGCCAATCGCGGCATCGGCAAGGGCTTCGTCGACGAACTGCTCGAACACGGAGCGCGCAAAGTCTACGTCGCCGCCCGCAAGCTCAAGGACGCGCAGGAGGTGGCGGCCGCGGACAAGCGGCTCGAACCCATTCAGCTCGACGTTTCCGATCCTGACCAGATCACCGCTGCTGCGGCCAACTGCAAGGATGTCGACCTGCTGGTGAACAATGCCGGCGTATTCCATCTCGGCCAGACCTTGCTCGGCGCCGAGGACGAGGCTTCGATCCGCGAGACGATGGAGGTCAATTTCTTCGGTCCCGTCCGCATGATCCGCGCCTTCGCGCCCGTGCTGAAGGCCAATGGCGGCGGGGCGGTGGTCAATGTGCTGTCGGCGGGCGGCATCGTCGCCGTCCCTTCGATGGGCGGCTACAGCCCTTCCAAATTCGCGATGCGCGCGGCGGGCGATTGTCTGCGCCCCGAACTGGCGAAACAGGGCACCACCCTGCATGCGCTGATCGTCGGGTCGGTCGACACGCGGATGGCGAAGCATGTCACCTGGATGGAACAGGCCTCTCCGCGGGACATCGGCAAAGCCGGGATCGTCGCGGTCGAGCACAATATCGAGGAACACGACACAGATCCTCACGCAGTCTCGGTCCGTGCCTTCCTCGCACGCGATCCGGCGACGCTACGGGCGTCGATGGCGCGTGGGCTCGACAATCCGGACGGGAGGCGCTGACATGGCCCACGCGAACACGCTCGAGACCATGCTCGCCAGGCAGGACATTCAGGACTGCATCATGCGCTATGCCCGCGGCATCGATCGCGGTGACGAGGAACTGCTGCTTAGCTGCTATTGGGAGGATGCGCACGAGATTCACGGCCCTGCCTATAACGGGCCGGCCGTCCCCTATCTCAAGGAAGCCGCCAAGCGCATGAAGGCGAACAAGCCGGTCATGCAGCATTTCATCGGCAATGTTCACATCGAACTCGAAGGCGACGCGGTTGCCCAAGTCGAAACCTATATCCTGACCTTCGCACGCTTCGCCAAGGACGGACAGGATTTCGACACCTTCACCGGTGCACGCGCTTACGACCGTTTCGAGAAGCGCGAAGGCGAATGGCGCATCGCGCATCGCCAGGCAGTGTTCGACTGGAATCGCGACATGCCCAGTGCCGAGACCTGGTGCCTCGGGCTGTTCGACACCGGCCATGCCGACATGGTCATGGGCGCCAAGGCACCCGACGACCTTACCTATTCCCGCAAATAGGAAATCGCCCGGCGGACTGGGGAGAGAGAGGAGCGTCCACCGGGCGAACAGCCTTTCGGCTTTGCCGTGATGAAGAGTCGGGCAACGCGACAGGAACGCGCCACCCGGCTCGTCTCGTATCAGAACCGGACGGAGACCTCCGCGCCGTATGTGCGCGGTGCACCGAGCCGTGATGCCTCGTCGCCGAAGAAGGCGATGGCGTTAACCCGGTAGAGTTCGTCGGTAATGTTACGGCCCCAGACCGAGAAGGTGAGGTCCGGCGTCGGGCTGATCGAGATGCGACCCGAGAGCAGGCCATAGGCGGGCTCGTTCGCCGAACCTTCGGGGTTCCAGCTCAGCCTGCCCTGCCGGTTGTAGTTCACGCTGGCAGAAAAGCCATCGATCCAGTTGCCGATGTCGGTCGTGTAGCGCGCGCCGAGGTTCCACTGGTAGCGTGGCGTGCGCTGGAGGAACTTGCCGTCGTTGACGTTGCCGACGGAGTCGGTGAAATCGATGTACTCGGTGTCGAGGAGGGTGAGCCCGCCCGTCAGCGACAGCCCAACCAGCGGCACGACCTGCGCCTCCGCCTCGATACCACGGATCTTGGCGTCGGCCGCGTTGTCGGTGATGTTACAGAGGCAGACGTCCGAAGTCTGGGTTACCTGTAGATCCTTGTATCGCATCGAGAATGCCGCAACGTTCAGGCGGGCGCGATTGTTGAAGAATTCGAACTTGCCGCCGATTTCGTAATTGTCGACCGTTTCGGGATCGTAGCTGCTCTGCGCCGCGACGGGGTTGGCCGGATCGTCCTCGAACCCGCCGCCCTTGAAGCCGCTCGAATAGGTCGCGTAGAGCAGGATATCGGGGTTCGGCTGAAACTCCGCCGTGACCTGCGGCGTGAACTGATCCCAGCTGTTCGAATAGTCGGTGGTGTAACCGCCCCCCTCGACATAGGTCGGCGAAAGCGGCGAGGATGGCACCGGATCGTTCGGCGTGAAGCGATCCCCGGTCTCGAGCGCCAATCCCTGAACTGTGCCGCTCTTCTCGTCCCGCGAGTAACGCAGGCCGCCCACAATGCGGAACATGTCGTTGAAGCGGTAACCGAGCTGGCCGAAGATCGCGTAGGATTCGTTGGTGCCATCGTTGAACCAGGCGGACTGGCCGTTCAGCGTCGGGATAACCGGGACACGAATCTCGAAGGAGATGATGTCGTCCTTGCTGACCTCGTCGTGCTGGAAATAGCCGCCGAGGATCCAGTCGAACCCGCTGCCTTCGGCTTCGGGGGAGACCAGGCGGAGTTCCTGGGTGAACTGGCTGATATCCTCCGCCTCGCGCACCGGCGAGCGGAACAGCAGCGGCACGATAATGCCAAAATTGTTGCTCGGCCCGATGCCGGTCTGATCGTAGACACTGAAGGCTTCGCCGTTACGGTAGCCGGTGATGCTGGTCAGCGTAGCGAAATCGAAATCGTAGGACATGTTCAGCGCAAGACCGAAGGCTTCGCGATGGAGCTGCTGCGGCGTCGGGTTGACGTCGCCCTTGTAGGTCTGCTGGTCGGGCAGACTTTCTCGAATGTCCAACCCGCCGGGACGCAGCGCGGCGACCTGCCGCCGGGCGTTGCTCCACGGACCCGAACCGGCTGCCGGGCCATCAACAGTGGCGGAGTGGAACCCGTTGGAATCATCGTTGGTGTAATCGGCGATCAGGACTGCCGAGAAATCGGAATCGATCGGCTCGAAGGCGATCTGTCCGCGCATCTGAACGCTGTCGACATTGTCGAGATCGATGTCGCGGGCTGTCCCCCGTCAGCACCTATGGCACAGATTTGAGGTTGTGATTTAAGGAGGATTTGGGCTTCGTCGTAGTGACGAAGGAACGAAGATGAAGCCCAAATCCTCCAATGCAAAATCACCGGCCGAGCGGGTGGTAAAGGACATCCGCCGCAAGACCCGTCGGCATTTTTCCGCTGAAGATAAGATCAGGATCGTGCTCGACGGCCTGCGCGGTGATGACTCCATTGCCGAGTTGTGCCGCCGCGAAGGGATCGCACAGAGCCTGTATTACACTTGGTCCAAGGAGTTCATGGAAGCCGGCAAGCGCAGGCTTGCTGGCGATACAGCCCGTGCTGCGACCACAGACGAGGTGAAGGACCTGCGCCGTGAAGCGCGCGATCTGAAGGAATGTGTGGCCGATCTCACCCTGGAGAACCGTCTGCTCAAAAAAAGCATGACCGGGCTTGGGGGAGACGACGAATGAGGTATCCCGCATCCGAAAAGCTCGAGATCATCCGGATCGTCGAGCAGTCGCACCTGCCCGCCAAACGCACGCTGGACCAACTCGGTGTGGCACGGCGAACCTTCTACCGCTGGTATGACCGCTACCTCGAAGGTGGGCCGGAGGCGCTTCAGGACCGCCCTTCAGCGCCGAGCAGGGTGTGGAACCGCATCGGAAACGATATCCAGGACCAGATCGTCGAGATGGCTCTGGAGCAGACCGATCTCAGTCCCCGCGAGCTGGCGGTGCGCTTCACCGACGAGAAGCGCTACTTCGTGTCCGAAGCCACGGTTTACCGGCTGCTGAAGGCCCATGATCTGATCACCAGCCCGGCCTACACGGTGATCAAGGCCGCCGAGGCGTTCCACACGCAGACCACCCGCCCCAACGAGATGTGGCAGACCGACTTTACCTACTTCAAGATTATCGGATGGGGCTGGGTCTATCTATCGACCGTGCTCGACGATTACTCGCGCTACATCATCGCCTGGAAGCTCTGCACCACCATGCGAGCCGAGGACGTCACTGACACGCTCGATATGGCGCTGGCAGCCTCAGGCTGCGACCACGCCAACGTGCTGCACAGGCCCCGCCTGCTGTCGGACAATGGCCCCAGCTACATTGCCGGGGAACTAGCCGAATACATCGAGGCAAACAGGATGAGCCATGTGCGCGGCGCTCCCTTCCATCCGCAGACGCAGGGCAAGATCGAACGCTGGCACCAGACCCTGAAGAACCGCGTGCTGCTGGAAAACTACTTCCTGCCCGGCGATCTCCACCAGCAGATCGAGGCCTTCGTCGAGCATTACAACCACTGCCGATACCACGAGAGCCTCGACAATGTGACACCTGCCGATACCTACTTCGGCAGGGCCCCTGCCATCATCAAACGAAGAGAAAGGATCAAGCGAAAGACACTCGAACATCGGCGCTTGCAACACCGCAGGCTCGCCGCCTAACATCAAACCTCAGACGAGGCCCGCACTCCGTAACTCTACGCCGCGAGTTGTGCCAAATGTTCTGACGACGGACAGGGAGGACTGGTCTTCGGTCTTCCAGAATGCCGAAAAGCTTGCCGCACGCTTAAACTTGTTTGTGGTGCGAACTGGCGAGGGACTGGCGCTAGTTGAAGGTGATGCGCCGACACTCTGAACCTGCAGACCGCACGCTGTGGCAGCGAAACCCTACTTCTGAATGCAAACAATTGGGTGTACGTCACAAAATGGCGGACCAATAGACACGAACTGCCGGCGTGTGAAATCCGGATTAGTCGCCGGCGCTTGGCGCCTGCTTCTTCGTAGACTTGGCGTCGTGCACGAAATTGACAAACTCGACCGGGATGAAGCGTAGGATTAGAGGACATGGTCGCCGTCCTACTCATAGTCAATCTGACGGAGGGCGACGGAGCGATCGGCGCGGCGACGTTCCATTGCGAGCTGATTCTCGGCCATCTTTACGAAGTTAGCGGCAAATGCGCGCACCGCTTCGTTCTGGTCTGTCTCCCACTCACCGACTAGCGCCTTGCGCGCCTCTTGTGCTTCAACGCTGCCATAATCGCCGACGAGTACGCCACTCGAATCGATGACGATCTCTACGATCCGTAGCAATTCGTCATCGGCGGGCAGAACGGCGACAATCGAACGCAATAACGGATGCAGGAACTTCTGGCCCTCGAAAGCGCGCAGCACAGACAACACGAATTCGATCCCTTGCCGGCTCTCTTCAATCTGGCTGCTAAGTAGCGCGTAAAGCGGGTGTTCCAGATTGGGGAATAACTCTGCAATCAGTCGTCCGCCGCGGAACTGGGAAAGGCTTGGGTCGCTATCAAACCAGCTTCGGGCAGCGGCAACAATCTCATCCGGCGCATCTGCGAGCGGCGGGCGCAAATAGTGGAGCCCGTGCGGGAGATCGTCGTATCGGAAATCGCCGGTCTCCCGTTCATGCGAGAAGCGTCGGCCAATGAGATCGATCACGGCTTGGACGTGCTCGCGCGCGACCACTGCCAGAAGCGCTTCGCCGCCGTGCCCGAGGTTCGGCGCCTCGACCATGAGTTCAAGCAATCGCTGAACCTGTTCAGCCGATAGTCCCTTGAGCAGACCCATTTGGTCCCAGTTGAACATACCACCTACCCAGCCGAATAATCCGCGGGACGCCAACGACTCGACTGCTGGCAGGAAGATCGAATCGAACAGTTCCTCCGGGTGTTTGGCGGATTGCCGCGCGGCAGCCACCGCGACATTGTGCAGTGCCTGATCATCTTCTGCCGCCAGACCCTTGTCGGCGATGGCCTTTAGAAGGTCGAACCTGAACGCGTCGGCGAACTGGAGATACCAAGCAATCGACGAAAGGTGCCTGTCCTTGGCGACCCAAGCTTCAATAACTGGGTCGACCGCATCACCTTCTCCTGCTTCAGAAAGACCATGAAGCATGCCCGGCAGCCAGTTTGCGAGCCGGTCGCTCAATTTTGGTATCCAACCAAGCAACACGTCCGGCCGAGTTGCTGCGAGCTTCTTGATGAATTCCTGCAAGCCCAGGAACGTCGCCATGTCGTCACTATGAGTTTCGACGAAGCGCTCCAGTCGCGCAAGCCAGTCGTCAGCGCTCGTTGAATCAACGCTCGCCACCAGCTCGTCGATCGCAGTCGATCGCTCCTTCGTTGCCTGCTGATAATCGAAACCGGGTTTCGACCACATGATCGGCGTCACGCTGTCGTGGCCGACGAGCAAGCGGTACTTGTCGAAATCTGGATCACCTTCGAGCGCTTCTCGACATTTGGAGATGGCGCCAACCAGACGGCTCTGCGCAGAGATCAGTTGGGGCTTATCGGCCATCCCAGGGGGCAGCGCATGATAGCGATAGAATATGCGGTGTAGGTCGACTTCAAGCTGGCGCCTCTCCTCGAGGCCTAGCTCAGGGATCACTGAAACGAAGAACTCAAGGACATGCGTGAGATCATCAATGATGACCTCGCCGAGATCGTCGGAATAGCCGGAGTTGTTGGGAGTATTCCCTGCCGCCAGCATGGCAAGACGAACTTCTCGGAGCTCGCTGTCCTCGCTAAGTAGACCATGCATGCGCTCAAGCTGCCGAAGTGCGTCGCGGCGCATTGTTTTCAGATATTCGGTTACCGCGACCGATCCAGTATGCAGAGTGACGGATTCTGCTTGCCAACTTGTGCCGGTGACTGTGCTCGACAGGGCTTCGCGAAGCATGATCGCAGCACTAGGTGCTGCCGAGATGAGCTCAGCGTCCTCGAAGCCAGCGATGCGGTCGACCACTAGCCTCTGGAGGCCTGGCCCGACTTGTTGCCAAGCTCGCCGGTCATGCTGCGCAAAACGCCGCGTTAGATCGTCGATCGGCTTACGTTCGTCCTCGGCTGCCACAGCTTTGCGCATGGCGATCAGGGCATCGAACATGCGCTCTGGGCTAGAATAAAGTAGATAGCCGCTCTCGAGAATTCGGCAGATTTTAGCAATGATAGTGCCGCTCTTGGTCCCTGGGAACTCGCCGAAATAGCTTTTGTGCGGCACATCGGGCATTGCTGGTGCGCGGATCACCGCATCTACCAACTTGTCGACGATTTCGGGGGCTGCCGCGATGTGGTCATCATAGTTGGGGAGCACATAGTCGGAGAATTTTTCAACCGTATCGTCTAGGCAATTACGATCAGCGCACGCTCGGATCACGCTAAGCGCGTCACTGTCAAAAATCGCCTTGCCTTCGCGCAATTGCCTATAATCACTTGCAATCTTGTCGAATGCATACCCTGCTGGCTGAAGGAACTCTTGCATCACTTTGCGCAGCCGTTTCCGCATTATTTCGACCTTGGAGGCTCCAAACCCAAGATCGCTCATCGGCTTGTAGATCGTGTCGTGCGCCATTTCCGCCCAAGCATGATCGAGGATCGTCTGGACTTGAACCTCGCAGCGTAACCCGGCGAAGCGGCGATATTCCGGCAGTGCACAGCGAGCTTCGCTGAGCGTCACCACCCAGTTCTCCGAGATGAAGAATTCGGCGCCTTCCTCTTTCGTGTCGGGATAATGGATTTTTGAGCGATCAAAATCGATCGTAAAATTCTCGCGCAAGATCCCGCTCTGCCCAAAGCGGTATACATCGCCATTCGTGTAGAAAATGAGGCGGCAACCTGCGACGTCCTTTGCGATCTCACCAATATCGGCTTCTGTGGGCGCCTCAGCCTTAGCAAGTTTAGCGCGGAGCGAATTCGGCTCTTTCGCTCGGTGCTGGATGTTCTGAAGTCGCAGTTCCTCGTGCTCGGCAATCGCCGCTTGGAGAACGGCTGCTACCCCCTCTGCGAATTCTTCGTAAAGGGCGCGGCCGCCGTTCTCGTATTCCTCGATCTTCATGCGCACCTGTTCCCATGCTACGCGACGAACTCATACAGTCTGCGGTATATCTTTGTCAGGGATGAAGCATCCGTCGGCTGCAAGCTAGCTGGGCACTGAATTGCCCGGCAACTGGTCAGTCTCACGGCGGCATTCAATCGATCGCCCCAGAGAGCCGCGCGTCCTAATGCTAGCTCAGTTGCTGCTTCCTGCCTGCACCCGAACCAGGGGCAGATTTCGGCGAGTTAACCTGAACTGCTGAACAACCGCTATTTCAGCGGCTGCTGTCTGACGAATTGATCCGATCAAACGGCAGCTTCGTCCATCATTGCGTCTGCAACCGGACAGGCAGCAGACGGCCCACGAACTGACCAATATCTGATACCGGCAGGCATCAGATACTACCCTTTAGGTCAGCACTCTTCCCGAGACAGGCACTGGATCGAATCTGCGATCGCGTTCCCTTTCTGGCCATCACGGTCATGGAGAACGAAATGGGTTACTCTCGATATGATCCCGCAGCGCAGAACCGGCGAGCCTGGAATAATGGGAAAACCGTCGGAACGAAGCGTCCGCTGGACCAGAAGCAGATCTGGGCAATCCGCTTCCATCTCGATCGCGAAGGCCGATTGCGTGACCGCGCACTGTTCGATCTGGCGATCGACAGCAAGCTGCGGGGGTGCGATCTCGTTAAACTCAAGATCGGCGAGGTCGTAGCCCGTCACGCTCTCCTTCATGAGACCTATCTAGCTTCCTGGGGCTCCGGGCTTGCGTGCCATCGCACCCAACGCTGCTATCGATCCGTTCCGCGATGCCCGCTTCGATTTTGCCCAAGCTAATCGGGTCCGGATCTACGCCTGAATTCTGCTTCCTATTTGCTTACAGTTCCAAACGCAAAATGCCCCGCTGTAAGCAGCGAGGCGAATTTCTCTCGATTTATCAAAAAGCTGGTGGTTGCGGGGGTTGGATTTGAACCAACGACCTTCAGGTTATGAGCCTGACGAGCTACCGGACTGCTCCACCCCGCGGCACCGTATGCGTCTTGCCCGAGAGGCAAAGACAAAAAAGCCGCCGCGCGGATGGACCGGCAGCGGCTTTCGAAACATGTGAATGGGTTTACCCGTACTCGCTTGCTGCAATGCCTCGCGGCGACCTACTCTTCCAGTGCTTGGGCACTAGTACCATCGGCGCTGCCTGGTTTCACGGCCGAGTTCGAGATGGGATCGGGTGGGTCACAGGCGCTAAGACCACGAAGCAATGAAGCAAGCGTGCAGGGTTTAAATCGATGCCTCTTTAACAAGGGTGTTGTTGAAGGCGTATCCGGCTGATCAATCCCTCGATCAACGAGAGCCTGGGACCGAAGTCGTACAGGGCTGTCATTGATGATGCAGATTCATCAAGCGCGAAAAGAACTATTAGGACCGGTTAGCTCCACACATTACTGCGCTTCCACACCCGGCCTATCAACGTCATGGTCTATGACGGTTCGAAGATTGCTTATCTTAAGGGAGGCTTCCCGCTTAGATGCTTTCAGCGGTTATCCCGTCCGTACATAGCTACCCTGCGGCACCCTTGGCAGGATGACAGGTACACCAGAGGTACGTTCACCCCGGTCCTCTCGTACTAGGGGCAACTCCTTTCAACAATCGACGCCCACGGCAGATAGGGACCAAACTGTCTCGCGACGTTCTGAACCCAGCTCACGTACCACTTTAATTGGCGAACAGCCAAACCCTTGGGACCTGCTCCAGCCCCAGGATGTGATGAGCCGACATCGAGGTGCCAAACGATTCCGTCGATATGAGCTCTTGGGAATCATCAGCCTGTTATCCCCGGCGTACCTTTTATCCGTTGAGCGATGGCCCTTCCACGAGGGACCACCGGATCACTATGACCGACTTTCGTCTCTGCTCGACTCGTCAGTCTCGCAGTCAGGCAGGCTTATGCCATTGCACTCTTGCAGACGGTTTCCAACCGTCCTGAGCCTACCATCGCGCGCCTCCGTTACTCTTTAGGAGGCGACCGCCCCAGTCAAACTACCCGCCACAGAGGGTCCCTACACCGGATAACGGTGCGAGGTTAGACATCAGAAAACAACAGGGTGGTATTTCACCTATGGCTCCACTCGGACTGGCGCCCAAGTTTCAAAGCCTCCCACCTATGCTACACAGTTCTTTCCTAATGCCACTCTGAAGCTGCAGTAAAGGTGCACGGGGTCTTTCCGTCTAACCGCGGGTACTCCGCATCTTCACGGAGAATTCAATTTCGCTGAGCATATCCTGGAGACAGTGGGGAAGTCGTTACGCCATTCGTGCAGGTCGGAACTTACCCGACAAGGAATTTCGCTACCTTAGGACCGTTATAGTTACGGCCGCCGTTTACTGGGGCTTCAATTCGGAGCTTGCACTCCTCCTCTTAACCTTCCAGCACCGGGCAGGCGTCAGACCCTATACGTCGTCTTGAAGCCGACTTAGCAGAGTCCTGTGTTTTTGCTAAACAGTCGCTACCCCCTGGCCTGTGCCCCCCGCTACTGCTTGCGCAATAACGGGGCCTCCTTCTTCCGAAGGTACGGAGGCAATTTGCCGAGTTCCTTCAGGATACTTCTCTCAAGCGCCTTGGTATACTCTACCTGACCACCTGTGTCGGTTTCGGGTACGGTCTATATGAAGAGGCTATTTCCTGGATCTGCTTGGCCGCCCGTTCAATCCAATAAGAACGAACAACGTCCACAAACCGTCACACATCTTCAGGCCCACGAATATTTACGTGGTTCCCATCGACTACCCCCTTCGGGCTCGTCTTAGGGGCCGGCTAACCCTGCGCCGATTAGCGTTGCGCAGGAACCCTTGGTCTTTCGGCGAGAGGGCATCTCACCCTCTTTGTCGCTACTCATGTCAGCATTCGCACTTCCGATACGTCCAGCGTCGGTTACCCTTCGCCTTCACTCGCTTACGGAACGCTCCGCTACCGCTCAGAATAAATTCTGAACCCTAAGCTTCGGTGCATATCTTTAGCCCCGTTACATCTTCGCCGCAGGAACCCTTGTTTAGACCAGTGAGCTGTTACGCTTTCTTTAAAGGATGGCTGCTTCTAAGCCAACCTCCTGGTTGTTTTGGGATTCCCACATGCTTTCCCACTTAGATATGACTTGGGGACCTTAGCTGTAGGTTAGGGCTGTTTCCCTTTTGACGACGGACCTTAGCACCCGCCGTCTGTCTGCCGGACAAGACTCGATGGTAT
>NZ_CP092472.1 GCF_026168555.1 Qipengyuania spongiae
CCGGCCATTGTCCGTCGGGTGGAAGGTGATCCGCAACACCATTACGAGGTTGTCGCGGGCACCAGACGGCACTGGGCGATTAGCTGGCTACGAACTCACTCTTATCCCGACATGCGCTTTTTGGCGCAAGTCCACGAACTCGACGACGAAGCTGCCTTTCGCCTCGCTGATATTGAGAACCGGGCACGAAAAGACGTATCCGACTTGGAACGCGCACGCAATTACGCCGCCGCCCTATCCGCTCATTACGGGGGTCACCAAACCCGAATGGCGGAACGGCTGAAGCTATCTAAGGGGTGGCTGTCGAAGATGCTCAAGGTAGCCGCCATCCCGGACGCGGTCATCGCCGCTTTCCCCAGTCCGGCCGACGTCGCGTTAAAACCCGCCTATCCGCTCGCCCAAGCGCTGGACGATCCCAGACGGGCCGCGAAGATTCACACGCTGGCCGGCCATCTCGCCGAAAAGCAAGTTGCACTTCGCGTTCAAGGAGCCGCGCCTATCGCGGCCGCTACAGTTCTTTCTGATCTGCTTGCGGCAGGGCAGAACGACAATGCGTCACAGAATATCATGATTGAGGGTGCCCATGGCCGCCCTGCGGTGACGTTGCGCAAAGCGACCCGCCAAGGGGTGACAATTCATCTCCATGCGGGCCATGGGCTCGATCGAGCGGACCTGTTGGAACGTGTCGCCACGCTCTTGGATACGCTCGATAATGACGAACGGGCGCTGGTTCGATGATTCATGCATGCTCCCACATCACCGATGTTTCCCCAAGGAAACATTCATGAGCTCTCTCTCCACTGCTGCGGCCGACCAGCGCCAAGGTAAGCAATTTGACCTGCTGCTGCCTTACCTCACCGACATGCCGCTGCGGGCGCGAAATGATGGAGCGGCCCTTCTTCTCTCTCGCCAAATCGCGTCGGGTGAAGCCGATCGACTACACCAGTCCCGATGGTAAGGTGTGGGTTCATGTCAGTGCCAATCCTGATTACGGTATGGCGACGATTTGGGATGCCGACATCCTGATCTACTGCGCCAGTCAACTCGCTGATTTGGGCCGGCGAGGGATCAACGATGTGCCCCGCAGGCTTACTATTATGCCCTACGATCTGCTGCGCGCTATCGGGCGGCCAACGACAGGCCGTGCCTATGAATTGCTTGGCCAAGCGCTCGACCGGCTCGTCTCGACCACGATCAAGACCAATATCCGCGCCGATGCGGGATTGCCGGCGGGCGCTAAGAACCGGCGGGAGGCGACCTTCAGTTGGCTGGACGGATGGACCCAACTGGTGGACGAGAGGACCGAACGCAGCCGCGGTATGACGTTAGAACTGTCGAACTGGTTCTATGACGGTGTGATGATGAAAGGCGGGGTGCTGTCGATCGACCGCGCTTACTTCCAGATCACCGGCGGGCGCGAACGCTGGCTTTACCGCGTGGCAAGAAAGCACGCCGGCGGGGCGGGAGAGAACGGTTTTGCCATTACCATGCCGACTCTATTTGAGAAATCGGGTGCTGAGGGGCAGTATCGACGTTTCAAGTTTGAAATTCTCAAACTTGCCGAAAAAAACGCGCTGCCCGGCTACAGCCTGACGGTCGAGACCGCACGCGATGGCGAGCCAATGCTGCGTATGATCCGCGTCGATGGCAAGGATGGCGCCGAGCATGAGCTACGCGATACCGAAGATAGGCCAGAGCAACGCGAGCCCCGGAAGGTTCAAGCGACACTCGACCTCGACGAAAGAAGCGATGAAACCGAAAACGCGAAACTTGGGGGAGCCTGCTCACCTGCAACGCCGCCCTTACCTTCATCCGCCTTAGCCACGCACGAGGACGCAATCGAGATTGTCGATGCGAAGCGACTGATACGCCAAACCATCGCCGGGCTTTCATCCAAAGCAACCCGCGGCGTGCTGACCGAAGAGACGATCCATCATTTGCGCGTCACCTGCCCGGGCTGGGATCTTCATGCCCTTCACGCCGAGTTTGAACGCTGGGTCGATGCTGATCCCGGCCGTTTACCTGCCAATTGGCAGAAGGCCTTCATCGGATGGGTCAAACGCCACCACGAGAAGAACCGCCACAATCTGCGCTGATAGCGCGGCACTATCGAGATCGCGATATCGCCTGCCATTTATCGAGTTGTTTTCCGCTATCCCCGTTCCCGAAGTGTCGCGCAAATTCCCGCAACGCTCCTAGAGGTCTTCATTTGCGTCACCAATGAACGCTTCAGCGTAGAAAGCCGCATAAGGGCCTTCAAACCTATACGCTCATTAGAATTACGATCTTCTGCATCGGCATATCGGGAACAGGCTAATGTCAGGTCGTCGATCCAACGGGAACGCTTTTCGATCCTCTGGGAACAGACCGTCGGCGTTTCGGGAACGCGCATTCGACCTTACGGGAACGATTTCCCGACCTTTTAGGAACCAGCGGCAGTTGCGAATCGCCAGTCTCGGCGGCTTCGGAGCACCACCGCTATGCCTTAACCTTTCTAACTTTACTCTAACCCATTTAACCTGAGAATATTTGTGAGGGATTGAAGAAGGGAAAGGGGAAGGGAAAGGGGAAGGGGAAGGGGAAGGGGAAGGGGAAGGGGAAGGGGAAGGGGAAGGGGAAGGAGGCGTCCTATTCGCCCACCATACTCAGAATGGCACGACCGTATGCGGTTTTCGCGAACATCTCACCACGCACACGCGCTTCCTCGGCAGTAATCCATCCCTGATCTAGCGCGATCTCTTCTAGGCAGGCGATCTGAATGCCCTGACGGTGTTGCAGCGTTCGTACAAATTCGCTCGCTTCGAGCAGACTATCGTGCGTGCCAGTGTCGAGCCAAGCATAGCCGCGGCCCATTTGCTCAACATAGAGATCGCCTGCATCCATATAAAGACGATTGAGGTCAGTGATTTCCAGTTCGCCACGTGGTGAAGGCTTCAATCCGCGCGCATATTCGACCACCCGGCCATCATAAAAATAGAGGCCGGTGACAGCGTGGTTGGATTTGGGCCGCTCTGGCTTTTCCTCCAAACTCAGCGCACGACCCCCTTCCCCCAGCTCGACCACACCATAGCGTTCGGGATCTTCCACCCGCGTGCTGAAAACGGTTGCACCGTGCTCGCGCGCGACCGCATTGGCGAGTAGATCGGTCAGATGCGCTCCAAAGAAAATGTTGTCGCCCAGCACCAGAGCGGCGCCTTCTCCCTCACTCAGAAACCCACAATCGGCCCCGATAGTGAAAGCCTGCGCCAATCCTTCGGGTCGGGGCTGTTCGGCATAGGATATGGCAATTCCGAACGCGGCGCCGTTGCCAAACAGCATGCGGTAGCTGCCGAGGAATTCCGGACTGGAAATAATCAGTACATCACGGATACCGGCCAGCATCAGTACCGAAAGCGGGTAATAGACCATTGGCTTGTCGTAGACGGGCAGAAGCTGCTTGTTCACCGCGAGAGTGGCGGGATGAAGTCGCGTACCACTGCCGCCGGCGAGGATAATGCCTTTCATGGGGTTGGTTCTCCGATCAGTTCGTCGAGGATGTCGCTCAGCGCTTCGGTCCAAGGGCGGGGAGCAATGCCGTAATCGGCCTCAATTGCCCGGTGGCTCAACAGCGAATTCGCCGGACGCCGGGCGGGGGTGGGGTAGTCGGCCGTAGTGATCGGTATCACTTGCGCCGAAGGCCCACCGCGCGCCGCCGACTGACGGAAGACCTCGCTTGCAAAGCCAGCCCAGTCGGTCGCACCGGCATTGCTAAAATGATATGTGCCCGAAGGACTGGCGGGATCGCTTGCCATACGCGCTGTGATCGTCACCAACGCAGCAGCAAGATCGCTGGCTGCGGTTGGACTGCCCCGCTGGTCCGCAACCACACTCAGCGTCTCGTGTTCGGCGCCGACGCGCAGCATGGTTTTCACGAAATTGTGCCCATGGGCGGAGACGACCCAGGCGGTGCGCACGATCGCGTGGCGCGCGCCGCTGGCGCGTACGGCCAGCTCTCCGCCAAGCTTGGACGCGCCGTAGACATTGATGGGATCAGTTGCGTCGCCCACCTCCCACGCACCTCCACGGTCGCCCGGAAAAACGTAATCGGTAGACACCTGTATCAGCGGCACGCCCATCGCCACGCATGCTTGGCCGAAAGCGGCCGGAGCGAGCGCGTTGGCGCGCCACGCTGCTGTCTGCTCACTTTCGGCCTTGTCGACAGCGGTGTAGGCGGCGGCATTAATGACCGCGGCGAAAGGCGAACTTTCATGGCCGCCAGCGACAAGACCTGTGATTGCCTTCGGATCATCGAGATTCAATTGCGTGCGAGTCATTGTGACTGGCACCAATCCCTCTGGCCAGCATGCGCGACCAAGCTCAATACCGAGCTGGCCTGACGCACCGGTGACAAGAACGGCGCGTATCATCCCGTCAGCCTGCAACACCGCGTCGCTCGGCCGCCTTGGCCATCACCAGCGGACGCCACCAGGCTTCGTTTGCAAGATACCATTCGATCGTCTTGCGGATACCGCTTTCGAAGGTTTCCAGCGGTTTCCAGTTCAGTTCTTCGCCGATCCTCGTGGCATCAATGGCGTACCGCATGTCATGGCCGGGTCGGTCCGCGACATGGGTGATCTGGTCGGTATAGGGTTTGCCGTCGGCGCGCGGCGCCAGTTCGTCGAGATGGGCGCAGATGGCACGTACAACTTCGATATTTTGTTTCTCGTTGTGGCCGCCAATATTGTAGCTGCGGCCCGGTTCGCCTGCTTCGAACACGGTGCGAAGGGCGCGCACATGATCTTCGACATAGAGCCAATCGCGCACTTGGTCACCCTTGCCGTAGATCGGCAGCGGCTCGCCATCCAAGGCCTTGGCGATGACCAGCGGAATGAGCTTTTCAGGGAAGTGATAGGGCCCGTAATTGTTGGAGCAATTGGTGATCAGCACCGGCAAACCGAAAGTGTGCCCCCAAGCGGACACCAGATGATCGGAGCCTGCTTTAGACGCCGAATAGGGCGACCGTGGATCGTAAGGCGTTTCCTCGGTAAAAAGGCCAGTTTCGCCCAAGCTTCCATAGACCTCGTCGGTGGAGATGTGGTGGAAACGAAAGGCGCCACGTGCGGTATCATCTAATTCCTGCCAATAACGGCGCGCTTCGGTCAGTAAGCTGTAGGTGCCGACCAGATTGGTTTCGATAAATGCACCGGGTCCGTCGATCGACCGGTCAACATGGCTTTCGGCGGCCAGATGGGTGATCACATCGGGGCGGAAATCGGTAAGCGCAGTGCGGATTTGATCACTGTCGCGGATATCACCCTTAACGAAGCGATAGCGGTCGCTGTGAGCCACGCTTTCGACTGCCGTCAGTGTGCCAGCATAGGTCAGGGCGTCGAAATTAAGCACTTCGTGCGCGGTGTCGGTGATGAGGTGCCGGATAAGGGCCGAGCCGATGAAGCCAGCACCGCCGGTGACGAAAATACGCATGGATAAGGTCCTTACAGGCCCAACGGCTCTAACGGCCGGCCATCATAGTCGAAAGGGCTGTCGAATATGGCAAGTTGCGGCAGGCACCGGTCCTTGTCGCTGAGTTCCGGCGTCGCACCGTCCGGGATTGGCCAGGCGATGCCGATATCGGGATCGTTCCAGATAATCCCGCCGTCATGCTCGGGCGCATAGAGGGCGGAGCACTTATAGACCACCTCGCACTCTGCTTCGAGCGTTATGAAACCGTGCGCAAAACCTGCCGGCACAAACAACTGGTCGCCGTTCTCGGCGCTAAGTTCGGCGCCGACCCACTGCCCGTAGGTGGGTGAACCCCTGCGCACATCCACCGCGACATCGAAGATCCGCCCAGCGATACAGCGTACGAGCTTGCCTTGCGCATGCGGCGGGGTCTGGAAATGCAGACCTCGCAATGTGTAGGGTGGGGCGGACAGCGAGTGGTTGTCCTGCACGAAGGGAACATCAATGCCGAGCTTTACGAAGCGTTCGGCATTGTAGGTTTCGGTGAACCAACCCCGGGCATCGCCATGACGGATAGGGTGAATGAGTTTGACCGGAGAAGACATTGTAGGCGGGGTTTATCGCCCTTGCATCTTCCGTGCAACGCAGGCGGCCCGCACTTGAACAGCTCGCGAGCTCCCGATTGCCAAAAGAGATCGATCAGGAAAGGGGGCTAAGCACCTTCATGGCAAGAGCTAAAAATGTAGGTAAGGCTCGACCAATTCGGGGGGGCGGTTTAGGCGGTCGCGAATGACACCTGCTTATTCAAAGCGATCCTCCGGCCACTCACCCCGTCCGGTGCGTAGATTTGCTGACCGCGACATCGCATCATACCTGATGATTGCTATGCTGGTAATAGCAGCCTTTCTCGGCGGCGCGTCACGAGAAGATTCTCTGGCGCAGCCTGCGATACGACTAGTGATGCCAATTTTGCTTGCCGGAGTTGTGTTGTTCGGCAGCCATTTTCGCTGGCGCGAACTGCGCGAGCCACTGCTACTACTAGGCGTGCTTGCATTAGTAATCACAGCGATGCTGATTCCTCTTCCTCCGGAAATATGGGCAAATCTGCCAGGACGTGATCTGATCGTACCCGCCGCGCCGCTTACTGGAATGCCACAGCCATGGCGACCATGGGCGATTTCTCCCCCGCTCGCACAGAATGCACTTTTCGCACTAATTCCTCCGGCCTGCGTGCTTATCGGTGCTGGTTTCCTTTCGCCTTCTCGACGCGCTGCTTTGGCGTTTCCTTTTCTGGTTCTAATTCTCGCCAGCGCCGTCTTGGGTGTAATACAGCTGGCAGGGGGGGCAGGAGGGGCGCTGCGCTGGTACGCAATTACTAACCCACAGGCGGGTGTCGGATTCTTTGCCAACCGTAACCATCAAGCTCTGCTGCTATCGATGGGCCTACCTTTGCTCGGCTTTTGGGCGCTTCGCTCAGGCGCTTCTCGCGATAACCGTTCGATGCGATTGTGGATTGCGGGATTTGGCGCTCTATTGCTGGTCGTCGCCATACTTACCACAGGGTCGCGCGCAGGTTTGGTTGTTGGCGCCATGGCGCTGCTTGGCACTGCTACAATCCACGCAAGAACAGCCGTACGACTACTCGGCCGCCTCCGACCGGTCGTGCGTTGGGCAATCATACTGGGCTTTATTGGAACTGCGACGATCTTAGCAATTTTGCTCTTTCTCTCACCTCAAGCGCAATCGATCAGTCGTCTTTTTGGCCTCGATCCAGCAGCGGATTTAAGAATTACAGCGCTACCGACGATGCTAGAAATGGCTAGGGTTTATTTTCCAGCTGGTACCGGTTTCGGCGGGTTCGAACCGGTGTTTCGTGCCGCCGAGCCATTTGATCTTCTCTCGCGTAACTACGTCAACGAAGCTCATAACGATTTTCTGCAACTCGCCATTGAAGGGGGGATTGCTGGGCTGCTCGTCCTAGCTCTAGCATTGGTTTGGCTGACAAAAACAGCGTGGTGGCTTGTGCGGGCACGAGATGGTATTGACGATGCAACGCAACTAGGTCGAACTGGTGTTCTGATCGTTCTGATGATCGGCGCCGCCAGCATCGTGGATTATCCCGTTCGGACACCGTTAATCATGATTTCGCTTGTTCTAGCTTGCATCTGGATGACGTTGGCACGCGCGCAAAAGCGCACGGTCTGATGCTTTACGAATTCCGACAGTCTTTCTATACGACTGCCCTCGCTGATATGAAGAACCGTAATTGACAATGCGCCATCTCATGGCCAGCCTCGTTGGCCTTTTCATCTTGTCCGGTTGCGCTGGTGCGCCACCGATCACGTCCGTAAACGGCTTAGAGGTCGTACGCAGCGGCGACTTGCCTGCGCCCGCACGAGCAGATTTGGTTGCTTCAGACCGCCCAAGCTTGGTCGGGCCACTCGATAAACTGGAAATATCGGTTTTTGACGTCCCGGGAATGGACACCGAAGCGCTTGTCGATGCCAGCGGTCGAATATCGGTGCCGCTGATTGGCGCCGTCGATGTGCGTGGCCTGACACCCCAAGAAATCTCCGACGCGATCTCTTCGCGGTTGTCTAGGTTCGTTCGCGACCCTTATGTCACTGTGAACGTGCTGGAAAGCACTAGCCAAGCGGTCACAGTGGATGGCGAAGTTGAAACGCCAGGTCTTTATCCAGTGACCAATCAGATGACCCTGATGCGCGCGATTGCTTCTGCCGAGGGGCTTACTGAATACGCCAAGCTCGAACAGGTCATCGTTTTACGCACAGCGAACGGCCAGCGTATGGCGGGCGTCTACGACTTAGGGGCCATCCGCCGAGGTGCTTACGAGGATCCGGCAATTTATGCGAACGATGTGGTGCTAGTGGGCGACTCACCTATGCGGCGCCGCTTTCAGGACATTCTGGCGGTCGCGCCACTGCTAACCGCGCCCCTGATCATATTGTTCCAGAACAATTAGAACGAACGTTGCCTACGGGCGGGCCGTTTGGCGCCCCGGATGAGAATGGACCAGAATGAATCAAGCGACTTTCGGTTTTGAACAGCGACCCCGCCTTGGAGGGGCGCCGGCCGGCGTTTTAGAGGGTCAGGTGGAAACGACACCGATCCTGACTCACTATGCCTCTCTATTTTGGCGTCGCCGCCGGGTGGTGGGAGGCATCATCGCAGCCTTCGTTGTGGTCGGCCTGATCGTAACTTTGCTGATGACTCCGCAGTATACTGCGACAAGCGAAATTGAAATTCGCCGTGAGACTGCTCAAATCGTTAATATGCAAGGTGTCGAGCAGGATGCCAGCGATGCAGACCAAGAGTTTTACCAAACGCAGTATGGCTTATTGCGCGCGCAATCGCTCGCCGAAAAGGTCGCCGGCGAACTTCAGTTAGCGGATAACGCACAATTCTTCGAAATGTTTGAGCCCGATCAGAGGCAAAGACTATTCGGTGAAAACGGCAACCCAGCAACGGATCGTGAAACGCGGTTGCGAGCCGCAGGGGCTATTCTGCTCGATAATGTTCGCATTTCACCAGAGCGGCAGTCTCGATTGGTTGAGATCGACTTTACCGCCCCCTCACCCGAAATGGCTAGGAACGTTGCGAATGCGTGGGCCGAAGGGTTTATCGAATCCAATCTCGAACGCCGCTACGAAGCGAGTTCTTACGCGCGTGATTTCCTAGAAAATCGGTTGGCAACCTTACGCACGCGTCTCGATGAGTCCGAGCTCAACCTCCAGAATTATGCACAGGACGAACGGATCGTCACCCTTCCAGGGGCAGGTCGTGATGGCTCGGAACAATCTACGGTCGCGTTCGATCTTGTAGCGCTCAACGAAGAGCTCTCCGAAGCAACTGCCGATCGAATTACAGCACAGGGGCGCTTGCAGTCGGTTCGCGGACGAGCCGGCGAGTCCACCGAATCTCTCAACAACTCTGCCCTCAACCAATTGCGAGCTCAACGAGCCGAACTGTCCGGTGAATATGAGAAATTGCTTCAGCAGTTCGAACCAGCTTATCCGCCGGCTCGAGCGCTTCAGCGACAAATTGCTGAGGTAGACCGAAGCATCCAACGCGAGGAAAGACGAGTGGGCAGCTCAGTCGAGTTGGCCTATCAGGCGGCACGAGAGCGCGAGCAGGCTCTGCGCCAGGAAGTCAACGCGTTAGAGGGCCAATTCCTTGATCAGCGACGCCGCAGCATTCAGTATCGTGTCTTGGGGCGCGACGTCGATACGAACCGCCAGCTTTATGACGCCCTGTTGCAGCGCTACAAAGAGATCGGAATTGCTGGTGGTGTCGGCACCAACAATGTATCAATCGTTGATCGGGCTGATATACCCCAGCGTCCGTCAAGCCCGCGACTTCTGCTTAATCTAGTGCTGTCGTTGTTTGCAGGTGTAACGATTGGTGCGATTGCGGCCTTCCTTCTCGAGCAAAGCGACGAGACCATGTCGGATCCGAGTGAAGCTGAGCGGCTTATCGGGTTGCCATTGTTGGGTAGCGTCCCTCGTTCCGATGAAGAACCAGGCGACGCACTGCTTGATCCTAAATCCCAATTGGTGGATGCCTATCTCGCGATCCAAACTAGCTTGCAGTTCGCGACTGAGAGCGGAATACCGCGCGCAATTGCGGTCACCAGCACTCGTCCTGGCGAAGGAAAATCTACTACGTCACTGGCGCTCGCAACCATGCTTGCACGCGCGCAAAAACGAGTGGTGCTGATCGATGGCGACATGCGTTCACCGTCAGTCCATCATTTGATTGGTACCGATCACGACAGAGGATTGAGCACCTATCTTTCAGGGAACGCCTCTGCTGCCGAATTGATGCATAAGGTTGATCGGTACGGCTTCTTTGCCATCACCGCCGGCCCCATCCCGCCTAATGCAGCTGAATTGTTGACCGGTAATCGGTTGGCTACACTGTTGACCGAACTGAGTGACGATTTTGATCATGTGATCATCGATGCGCCACCCGTCATGGGGTTGGCCGACGTGCCGCTTATTGCGGGCCGGGTTGATGGTATCGTCTACGCTGTTGAAGCGCATGGCATTCGGCTTGGCATGGTCCGTGCGGCGCTTCAGCGTATCGCCGCGACCTCTGCACGCATTCTTGGAACGGTTGTCACCAAGTTCGAACCGAAGCGTTCAAGCAAAGGTTACGGATATACCTACGAGTATGAGTACGGCGACAAACAAGCTGCAGCAAAGGTTTAACGCCGATGCCGCGCTTTGCCCGGATTGTAGCTGCAGTAGGCGCTGTGGCCATCGGTCTTTTTGCCGGATCGCAAGGTTTTGCGTTTGTTATTGCTGACCGGCAACCGCAACTGGCGTTGCAAATTAATTCTAAACAGCCTCAAGCGCTAGCGAACGTCGCCGCTAACTCGCTTTCAACAAACGAGGGAGGGGATCGAAGCGAGATTGCACGCCGCCAGGTAGAAGAAGTAATCAAGCTCGATCCAATGCAAGTCCGTGCTTTGGTCGCATCAGCGTTGCTACAACAAGCTCAAAACCCGGACAGCGCTCGCTCGCTCATGGCGCATGCTCAAAGCCTCTCCCGGCGAAATTTGAGCGTCCAATTGTGGTGGATTGAATACTGGGCCGCACGTGGCGATGTAGCCCGCACACTTCAGCACTACGATATCGCAATGCGAACAGGTTCCAGTGCGCCGGGCATTCTATATCCAATCCTTGTTTCAGCGAGTACTGATCCTGTGGTCGCTGCCGAACTGGCTCGTGTTCTAGCCGGTAACCCCAATTGGGGTGACCAGCTTGTGCAGCAGATCGCGCAAAGCTCCACTAATCTTTCGGGAGTGGCCAACCTTTTCGTTGCGATGAGCGAGACCGGCGCACCTATTTCCAATGCCGCGCTGTCTACGGCGACGGCGAGAATGGTTGAAGCCGATAGCCTGCCTGACGCCTGGCGCGCTTATCGGGCCTCGCGACCAAAACAAGCCGATCAGCCTGTGCGCAACACAGCTTTTGTTTCCGAAAACTCTTCCCCCACGATGTTCGATTGGCAGCCCCAAAGCGGTTCGCCGTCTGCCTCGATAGGCAATGGCACAATGCACTTGGCTGCTGCGGCCGGAGTTTCGGGTGTGGCCGCGCGGCAGATCACCACGCTTTCGCCTGGAATTTGGCAGGTCGAGTTCCGTCATGATGGCCGCGATCTTGGCGACCTTCCTTATCTTACGGCTACTTGCGTCGGTAGCGGAGCAGTGTTGGGCCGGTCCCAATCTGCTGGTCAGAGTGTAGAGCGGCTGACTTTCACAGTACCAAAAGGTTGCGTGTTTCAAGATCTAGCTTTTACGCTTCCAATTAGCGATCGGCCCGGTGGGGCCTCTGCAAACGTGCGTGAATTAACAGTGAAGCGGGGGGCGGCCTGATTTCGCTTGGGGCAACGATGAGGTATTGTCAGCTCGATAGCCCGTCTGAAATTTTAGTCGATCCTACAAAAGACTCCGATCAGGCAGCTAAGCAATGGTGATCGTCAACCGCAGCAGTTCCATATGGAGTAACTGGCTTGTTCAATTGGGCGGTTGCATATTTTTAGCTGCAGTCCTCCCAACGCTTCATCGTTATCACAGTATTGATGCAGGTGCGATAGATACTCTTGGTTATACCTTCATAGGTATTCTAAACGCAATACTTTTTGGTTTCTGGCTTTTACGAAATATGACAACCTATCCCGGTGTGGAGAAAGGTTCTTACATTTTCCCTTCCATCGGAATAGCGTACTTCTTGTTATTAATGATTTTTGTATTCGGGCGTTTTGAATATAATAGAGTTACATTATTACTATCATTCGGTATTAGCTTGATTTGGCTTTTCCTGGTTCAGTATCAGGAGCAACGCAGCGCAATACTTAAAGTGGGGTATATCGATTTTTCAGAGGTTTTTTCTCCTATTGAAATACGCTCGGTGGTTTGGAGGCGGTTGGTAAGCCCTCATATTTCCGCTTGGGGTGACGTTGACATTGTTGCTACTGATTTGCGGATCGATGTTCCGGAAGAATGGGATAGAGCGCTCGCCAGCGCGGCGTTAGCCGGCTTGCCTGTTTTTCATCTAAAGCATCTAATTGAATCACTTACCGGGCAGGTTGAGCTAGAGCATCTATCGGAAAATAGCTTCGGGTCGCTCATTCCACTTTCGGCTTACAAACGAGTAAAGCTAACGCTCGATTGGATTGTAGCGTTGGTTGCTCTGATCGTCCTGTTCCCCTTGCTCTTTGTGACCGCGATCGCGATCCGAGTGAGCTCGCCAGGGCCAGCGATTTTCAAGCAGGTTCGCATCGGCTATCGGGGCGATCCTTTCACTGTTTGGAAATTCCGCACGATGCGGGTCGCTGAGGATGCAAACGTAGATCGCAGTGTGGCGATGACCCGAGACAATGATAACCGGATCACGAAGATTGGTCGGATTTTGCGCAAGACGCGGCTCGATGAACTTCCACAGATTATCAATGTGCTCCGCGGCGAGATGAGCTGGATTGGGCCTCGACCGGAAGCCGAGGTCCTTTCCCGTTGGTACGAGCAGGAAATTCCCTTCTACCGCTATCGGCATATTGTACGTCCCGGAATCACCGGATGGGCGCAGGTATGTCAGGGCCACGTTGCAGAAGTAGAAGAGGTTCGTAGTAAGCTCCATTACGATTTTTACTACATCAAGAACTTCTCGCCATGGTTTGACCTGCTGATTGTAGCACGCACCATCTACACGATGATGACGGGTTTCGGTTCGCGATGATCGCTGCGGACGATCTACAACGGGACTGGGATTATCGTCCCAGCAAGCCCTCCATGCTAGTGCGAGCGTTGCGGTTACGTTCACATTTGCGAGGATGGAGCCGTGCGCCCGAGTGGTTGGCGATCCGACCAATAACGCAATCTGCGCGCTGGAACGGGTTATTCCTGTTTGCACCCGATGGTCGGCTCGATCCCATGCAAATCGAAATGGTGCATCGGCTATCGATAATGGATGGGCGCATCGCCGTCATTGTGGCTGCCCCAGACCGCACCGCTTGTGTCGATCCAGCGCTAAAGAATGTTGAAGCGCTGTACTGGAAAGCACTCGGTGGATTTGATTTCTCTGCTTATGCGATTTTCTTGCATGAAGTTTCCATTCGCTCGCCTGGAGCCTTGCTCTACCTCCAAAACGATTCAGTCCTAGGTCCATTTGGCGAGATTGATCGCCTGATCGCCAGCATACCATGGCGCACTGGGGGATTTCTTGCGAGCTCAGCAATGGAAAATCATATTCAAAGTTTTGCTTTCGTAATGCATGATGTCACTCCGACCTTAATAAGAACGCTTCGTCCGGTGATCTCGCCGCGGCGCTCACTTGACCACTGGCGCGATGTAGTCTGCCGGCAGGAGACGCGCTTTGCGCGTATTGCTGCGCGCAGTGGAACGGTTGGATCGCTATGGTTTTCTGAACGGCCGCGACAAGTAGAGCGCGGACTGATTGAGACGCTTGTACAGCGCGCGCAGGGACGGAAAATAACGCCTGATGTGCAAGACCCTTCGTTGGTCGCCGCGGCCAATCTGTTGGAAACGGGTTTTCCGTTTCTTAAACGCTCGCTGTTCGGCCGTAATGCAAGCTTCCAAAACCAAGCGCGTTTGACCCAATTTCTACGAGAAAACGATCATCCAGTGCCTTGCGCATTATGAACGGCGAGGCGGTCGATATCGTGATTGTCAATTGGAACGCTGGGCCGCTGCTGGCCGCGTGCCTGCGATCAATTGCGAGTAGCAACACCCATCGCATTTCGAGCATCGTCGTAATCGACAATGCCTCGAGTGACGGTTCGGCAGACATTAATTGCGTCGACCTGCCGCTCGAGATTGTGAAAAGCGAAGTCAATCTTGGTTTTGGTCGTGCGTGCAATCTGGGGGCAGAGCAAGGCAATGCGCGGTATCTTTTGTTTCTTAACCCCGATACCGAGGTTGGACCGTCTACAATCACGACGGCGGTCGAATTCCTAGACCGGCCTGAGCATTCCGACATTGGCGTTCTGGGCATTCGCTTGGAAGATCGCGATGGTACCATTCAGCGGCATTGTGCGCGATTTCCTAGCTGGCGGACCATGGTCGGCGAAGCACTTGGTCTTTCGCATTTTTTTCCCGAACAGTTTCCACCTGTCATCATGAGAGAATTCGATCACCGGACGGAGCGCGATGTCGATCATGTCATCGGAGCGTTTTATTGTATGCGGCGGGATCTTTTTGAGCGGGTGGGGGGGTTTGATCCTACTTACTTTGTTTATTTCGAAGATCTCGATCTTTCACACCGTATTGCCCAAACAGGTGCGCGGATACATTACGAGCCACACATTACCGCTTATCACAAAGGTGGCGGAACGTCCGACCAGATCAAAGCCCGACGTTTGTGTTATGCCTTGGCTGGCCGACTGACCTACGCCGACAAACATTTTTCCCGTCTAGCCCGTGCGGCCGTGTATGCGGCGATCTTGCTCGTTGAACCGCTCGTTCGAACGGTACGTGCATTAATCAGCTCAAGCAGACAGGAATTGTGCGAAACGTGGCAGGGCTTCGGTATGCTTTATAAATCGCTTCTATCGCGCCGTCGTGCACGGCTACCGGATCGACCCTGATGCCTTTTGCCCACAGTATTCCGCCCAACCGAGGTTTTATAGCGTTTACGTCGCGCATCTTTCTGATCGCAACTCTTGCAGTATCGGTGATCATCCCGCATTCTTTTCAAGTGCCAACGGCCGCATTGATCGTCGTCACGGGCGCGATAGCTATTTTCGGCGTTCGAATGACGAAGTGGGTTTCCACGCAACTGATTTTCTATTGTGCAGGCGCCGCGCTGACGGTGTTCTATCTGTTTATCGGCAATATAAACGGCGCGCCTAATGATGCGATCATCCAGACCGCGTTGGTCTATTTGGCTTCTCCCCTGCTGTGGATCATCATTGCGGCAAGCCTCCAACAGCTGTTCGGCAGAAAAGGCACTGTGCGCTGGCTTATCCTCTTTACGTGGGGCGCGATGGCTAGCGTGGTCGTATTCTTCTATGCCTATTTTGCTTTCGGTAGAGATTCCGTGGAATTTCTGGCTGAAGACGCGAACATCAACGTGCGTGGCGGCTTTGCCGGCGCGACAATGTTCGTCTACGGATCGCTAATCTTTTTATCGGCTGCGTTCTTTGCTGAGCCATCTGTGGTGCGTTCGCGCCTTGTTCGCTTCGTGATGCCAGCAGCGTTAATCACTGCCGCCGCGACCTCTGGTCGCTCGGCGCTGATATTGGCGATCCCAATCGGCTATGCGGTGGGGCTTGTCCTGAGATCGGGTTTGGCGCCGCGATACTCGACCGAAGGTCGTAATAGTATTGCACTGTTGCCGACGATCGGACTGTTGGTCGCGATTGCTTTGGCAGGGATCATTCTCAATGCCTTGTTCGCTCAGCTCGACCTTCTCTATATCGGGAATGTATTTCTCGACAAATTGCTGTCTGGTGGGGGTTCTGAGCGTGTCGAGCAGACTAGTGCCCTATGGGACGGTATCGAGCGGTCTTTCGGTCTTGGCTGGGGCCACGGCATCGGCGTAGATTATATCCGCAACGACCGCTTGCCTTGGCGTTACGAAGTTCTTCCTCTCGCAACTGTTCTGCGTGTGGGGATCATCGGCTTGGGAATTTACGCGCTGCCTTTTTTGAGCGCGGCATGGGTGATCGTACAGCGCATGCGCACACGCACACTCGCGCCATGGGATATTTATCTGGCAGCGGGTTTAGCATCAGTAACTGTAGCGACGTTCACTAATCCCTATCTGGAATCCTTCATCTTCCAGTGGATGTGCTTCATTCCGATCGTAATTATCGGTTCAATCCAGAACGAGGCAGAGAACGAAAGTGTGGATCAGGATGAAATAAGGGCGATGGCGCCACGCTCGATCCCGCAACACGCATGATCGGCTTTTCTTTATGAAAAAGGATACTTCGACCAACTTTATAGCGCTGTTGCGACGCGTGCTTGCTCGCATGCCCAAGCGCTTATCGCGGTTCGGCTATGCCCTGTTGCGCCCTATGCGATTGCCACGCCTTGCAAACGATCAACCGCTGGCACTCGTTGCCACACATGATCTAAGCCTTAGCGGAGCGCCTCGTACTGCGCTCGATTTGGCTCGCGCATTAATGCAAATGGGCTATCAAGTTGTAGCTGTAGCGATGGCCGACGGGCCGATGCGAAAAGAATATGAGGCGGCAGGCGTTACGCTGCTGATAGATCCAATGCCGCGCCGGAAAGCGCGCTATTTGCGTAATCTGGCAACGAAAGCGGAGATCGCTCTTGCTAACACGGTTGTCTGCGCACCGCTGGTTGATGCTTGGTCGAAATACGCGCCAGTATGTTGGTATTTACACGAATTGTCCTTGTTAGAGCATCTGCTCCAACAAGGACGGATTGCCCGTCCCTTGACCAACGCCGGACGTATATGGACTGGGAGTGAATTGTGTGCACGGATAGTTCGGCCTTATAGGCTTGATACGGTGGTTTTGCCGTATGGTTTGGCACCCGTTTCTGCTGGCACACCGTTTGACAACGATTTTCTCGACGTTGGAATATTTGGCTCTGTCGAACCCCGCAAAGGCCAGGACCTCGCCATTGATGGGCTGTTGCGTCTTGCCCCTGAAGATCGTGCGCGGATCAGGCTTCATTTTTATGGTCGATTACTAGACCCTCTTTTTGCAAAGGGCTTTCTGGACCACTGCGCCACGATCGAACAAGCGACTTACGGCGGAGAACTTGATCAGGCCGATTACCGCGCAATGCTTGGTCGGATGGACGCCATTCTTGTCTGTTCACGCGAAGACACCGCCCCCCTAGTTTCGATCGATGCGCTTTCTGCGGAACGGTTGCTTTTGCTCACCCGGGCGGTGGGAACCAGCGCTTGGCTGAATGATGGTGAAGAGGCCTTGATCGAACAAGAGGCAAGTGCGGCTGCTATGAGCAGGCTTTATGAAAGGGCTCTTGCTGCATGGCCAGACAGGATGCGAATTGGTTCGGCTGCACGGGCACGCTTCGATCAAACTTTCGCTTGGGATACGTTCGTGAACCAACTGGAGAAAGAAATTGTAGCAGCGCGCGATACATTCTTCGCAGTTTCAAAAAACCTGGCGTAAAATTTCAGAACAGGTTCGCGGCACCGCGACCGACTGTTCCAACTAGGGTGTTTCCGGTAGCAACAAGGGTGCTGCGATCGACTGCGGCACCATTGAAAATCGTTGCCGCCTCCGTTGTGCGGCCCGCCCTGCCAACAATCTGATTGTCGGTTAGAATTATGTAACGACTGGTTCCTTCAACAAAGGCGAGCGGGATGCCGAGACTTCCATTCGCTAGTCCGCAGTCTACAAATGCGTTGCCTCTCAAGGTCAGACTGTTGGCTGATCGTACCCACAATGCGTAACCCTGCGCCGTTCCCGATCGCACAAAGCGGTTCTTTTCAAGAGCGATATTCGTGACCGGCTCACGCCAACCGATCTCGCCCGCCTCGGCGCATTCTGTAAAGCTGTTACCAAAAAACCCTACACCGGCGATGCCATCCAGAAGGAACGGCTTACGGCACCGGCTTACCTCATTGTTGGTGAACCCGATGTTGTAAAGTTGTTGTTCACGAGCAGGGCTGGCGAAGCTACGCGCGATGAACCCGCCATCCCGATCGATCACGACATTTTCTTCGACCTGAACATTGCGAGTGTAAGATTGAGGAGAATTGGAAAATAGATTCAGGGTAACTGCTGCACCACCGCCCCCTCGGAAGCGGTTGTGTCTGATCCTCACATTATCGACCCGTGAAAACCCTGTGTTCTCTGGCTCGATGTCGATTGCACCCGGGTTCTGCATACCGCTGGCGGGATTCATGGGATCGAATGCGCTGTTGCCTCCGGGGCGGCCGACATTGTCGAACTGACAACCTTCGATCAGCACCTCATCGGCATCGAGGATTGAAATTGCGTTGCGGTTGTTGGTGTTCACCCCATCAAACATGCAACGCCTTATTGCAATATCGCGATTATGCCGCTCCACCGCCCGCACCGTCGAAGATCCTAGGTAGATCGCATCCCCTCTAAAGCCTCGAAAGATGCAGTCCTCAATTGTTACACCAGTTACCCCATTCAGCATGATCATATAGTCGAATTCGCTATACCCACGATTTTCGACATCGTCGTGAAAACCAAGTCCGGTAATGTGCCAGTCAGTGAGATTGTTCTCCGGTAAGCTAGAGCGGCTATCGGCGAAGAGGACGAACGGTCCTTCAGCAGAGTAGGATCGCCGGATAATACTGCGGCCTGCTCCGGCACCGCGCAATCGAAGGCCGGTAGGTAGGGACGTCTCAGCGTCCATCGCTATACTGTAGGTACCAGGCGGAACATAGACGATCGCACCAGTGTCCGCAGCTCGTCGCAGGGCCGCAGTGTCATCTTGGTCGGTTGTTTTTCGAAAATCGGGCAGGAGGACTTGCTTCCGAACGGCCCCGCAGGCTGTGCCGAAGCCGAGCACTGCGCCGCCGAAGGCGAGCGTGCCCGCTACAAGCGCGCGCCGGCGCGAAAGGACCTCAGAAAAAGAAAAATCATTGAGCATTTGTATCTCTTCCCACGTTGCATACCCGGGCTTGGCGCCGCTACCGGATGCAGACGATGCAATGTCAAACCCCGGATCACGGTCTAGCCGGCCGCTCGATACTAGCGCTCACACGGTACGGCTCGCTTGGTGCAAGCAGCCGGTTACGTTTTCACCAGTATGCCGATTATCTTCGCGCAGCGGGAGCTGAGATTACATTTCAGGCCTTGCTCGACGATGACTATGTGGCTGGCCTCTATAGTGGTCATAAAGCCAATAAATTTCGCATCATGGGCAGCTATCTATCGCGGCTACATACACTCCTCACCGCGAGGCCCGACCTGTTATGGGTCGAAAAGGAACTGTTTCCTTACCTGCCTGGAGCGATTGAGGGCCTTGTCGCCCGCCGGGGGTTAAAGCTTGCGGTTGATTACGACGATGCAATTTTTCATGGATGGGACCAAACGCCGTGGCGTCGCCGGCTTCTTGGTCGCAAGCTTGACCCCTTATTGGCACATGCGAATGTCGTAACGGTCGGCAACGACTATTTAGCAGCGTATGCCTGCCAGCACGGCGCCGCGCGCGTCGAATGGCTACCGACGGTGGTTGACACTGAGCGTTATCCCGTAAACGATCGTAGCAAGGAAGATATCATTAAAATCGGTTGGATCGGCTCGCCAGTAACGGCGCACTTCCTGCCCCCCGTCATTCTTGCGTTAAACGCACTGAAAAATGAACTGCCTGTTCGTCTAATCACTATCGGGGCTGGCCCGCTAGAAGGAATAGAAATTCAGCACGATGCCTTTCCATGGTCGGAAGAAACGGAGGGCCAATTGGTGTCCGGACTGGATATTGGCGTTATGCCCCTTGACGATTCTCTTTTTGCGCGCGGCAAGTGTGGTTACAAACTCATCCAGTATATGGCTGCTGGGCGACCCGTCATCGCCAGCCCGGTGGGCGTAAACAACCAGATCGTAACGCAAGAAGTGGGGCGCCTTGCGACAACGACGGACGAATGGATCTCGGCAATCCGTGAGTTGGCCAGCGCTCCAGTCCTACGCCGGCGTATGGGTCAGGCCGCGCGTGAGAGGGTGGAAAAACATTACAGCTTGGCTGCTGCCGCGCCCCGGTTGGCCCGCTTGCTAGGGGAAGCAATTGCCGCCTAAAGGGGGGGCATGACAGTCCAAGAAAGAAACGCACGTTCTACCGTTCTTGCGCGATTTGCTGGGGCCATACTGCTTGCCTTTACAAGCCTTACCGCATG
Organism: Qipengyuania spongiae; assembly: GCF_026168555.1. Lineage (NCBI taxonomy): Bacteria > Pseudomonadati > Pseudomonadota > Alphaproteobacteria > Sphingomonadales > Erythrobacteraceae > Qipengyuania > Qipengyuania spongiae. The sequence continues at coordinate 20,301 of NZ_CP092472.1, forward strand.
CTCGGATGGCACGCTTTCAACCGATCATCTACCTGATGATACTCCGCAAGCAAGCTATAGCGCCCAGGATCGTCGATCTGCCGAATTGTTATCGATCGGGAATGTAGGCGCAATCGACTCTGTCGGCAGCCCTTATCGGCAGGCTACACTGTGTGTTGTTGCGCTTGAAACCCTTCTGGAATTGGTTGAGGCCAGTGGAACCATGACGTCCGAACAGCGCGAAGCCATCGGACAATCGCGCCGGTTGTTTGAGCAGCGCGCGCAACGTGCCGCCGCATCTGAGGATAGCATAAATCCAATTGAAGAACGGCGTGCGATTGAGGCGCAGTATACGGGGCGCCGCGAACAGGCGCAGTTGGCGCTTGGGTGCTTGCGCAAATTGCAATGATAACAGATTGGCGCGCTTCTTTCTCGAAAAAACGAAGCTTCACTGCATTTTTCATCGGTAAGGTAAAAGGCGAATGTAAATAAACAACACAGATTTTGTGAGTATCAATTCGTCTGATCAGTTTAGCGCCAAATGCCTATTGCACAATGCGAATATACCATTCGATACAACGTGAGGTGGCCAGCGCAGTGTTTTAGCCCTAAGGGGCCGAAGGCCGCGCTTGCAAGCCAATTTTATTTAATGAGAGTCTTCCATGAAAGCAGTCATTCTTGCCGGCGGCCTTGGCACGCGCTTTAGCGAAGAGACTTCGATCCGGCCTAAACCGATGATTGAAATCGGCGGGAAGCCCATCCTATGGCACATAATGAAAATATATTCCGCAAACGGAGTCCGAGATTTCGTGATCTGCTGTGGATACAAAGGGTATATAATTAAAGAGTATTTCGCAAATTACTTCCTCCATACGTCGGACGTGACCTTTTACATGGAGGAAAACCGGATGGAAGTACATCAGCGCCGATCCGAGCCTTGGAATGTCACCCTGGTGGATACTGGTGATGCTTCTATGACGGGGGGGCGGATAAAACGCGTCGCTGATTACGTCCGGAACGAGGAAGCGTTTTGCATGACGTATGGCGACGGAGTAGGCGATATCGATATCGCCGGTTCGATCGCTTTCCATCGCGAGCATGGGAAGTACGCAACGCTTACGGCAGCCATTCCGCCAGGCCGTTTCGGTGCGCTGGATATGGATGGCGACAGAGTTGCGAGCTTTCTCGAGAAGCCGGCAGGTGATGGTTCGGCAATCAATGCCGGTTTCTTCGTGCTGTCGCCGGCTGTGCTCGACTATATCGATAACGATGCGACCATTTGGGAGCAGGAGCCGCTGCGAAACCTCGCGGCGGATGGACAGCTGATGGCGTTCCATCATTCGGGTTTCTGGCAACCTATGGATACTTTGCGGGACAAGCAGAAACTGGAAGGCCATTGGGAAGCGGGCGATGCACAATGGAAGGTGTGGTGACCGGCGCGGTCAATGCCGAGTTCTGGGCAGGGAAGCGCGTTTTCCTAACCGGTCACACCGGCTTCAAGGGTAGCTGGCTAACACTCTGGCTCAGCGCGATGGGGGCGGAAGTCTACGGCTACGCCTTTGATCCAGGCGATGCTCCCAATCTGTTCGATCTCGTCGATGCCGGGCGAGGCATAACCTCGACGACAGGTGACATCCGCGATCTCGCTTCGGTGCGCACATCCATGGCGGTGGCCGAACCGAACATTCTCATTCACATGGCCGCCCAGTCCTTGGTGCGCCCTTCCTACGACGATCCAGTCAACACATATGCCACTAATGTCATGGGAACGGTCAATGTCCTCGAAGCAGCCCGCGCGTGCCCTTCGTTACGCGCGGCTGTCGTTGTCACCACCGACAAATGCTACGAAAACCGCGAGTGGGAATGGGGTTACCGCGAGGACGAGGCTATGGGCGGCCATGACCCCTATTCTAGCAGCAAGGGATGTGCCGAGCTCGTTTCCTCGGCTTATCGCAACTCGTTCTTCTCTTCGGCCCCCAATGGTCTAAATCTCGCCACTGCACGTGCCGGCAATGTGATCGGAGGCGGAGACTGGGCGCGCGATCGCTTGGTACCCGATGCACTCTGCGCTTTCGCAGAAGGGAAACGGGTAGCCATCCGTAACCCGCTAGCCACCCGCCCTTGGCAACATGTGCTTGAGCCGCTGTCGGGATACTTGGTCCTCACACAGGCATTATGGCGCAAAGGGTCGGACTTTGCAGAAGGATGGAATTTCGGCCCGCGCGACGAGGATGCGCGACCTGTCCGTTGGGTGGTGGAAGAGCTTGCCACGCATTGGGGCGGAGATGCGGGCTGGGTAGAGGCGGATGGCTTTCATCCGCACGAAGCGCATTCACTCAAGCTCGACATATCGAAGGCGCGCGCACGCTTGCACTGGCGACCACGCTGGGCGTTGGAAGAAACCGTGGCGCGCATTGTCGCTTGGCAGAAGGCTTGGCTCGACGGTGCTGACATGCGGGCACATTGCCTAACTGAAATCGAAGCCTACACCACGGAGCCGACAGCTTCAGAAGAGACGATTCAATAATGTCCGAAGAAATGCGTTCACAGATCATCGCCATGGCGCGCGACTATTTCGATGCAAAGCCACAGGCGGACTTCGTGCCCGGCGAAACCTACATTCCGCCATCCGGCAAGGTGATGGATGCCGATGATTGCGCCAATCTGATCGATTCTGCGCTCGACATGTGGTTGACCGCCGGACGGTACGCCAACCAGTTCGAGGAACGTCTGGCCGAGACGTTTGGAACCCGCTTCGCCAAGCTGACGGTATCGGGTTCGGCGGCCAATCTTCTCGCCTTCGCCTGCCTCACTTCGTGGAAGCTGGGTGAGAAGCGGATCAAGCCGGGCTCGGAGGTGATTACTGTGGCCGCCGGCTTCCCCACCACCGTGTCCCCAATCGTACAGTATGGCTGCATCCCCGTGTTCGTGGATGTCGATATCGCGACGCACAATGTGGACGTAGATCTTCTGGAGGCGGCGCTCACGGACAAGACCAGCGCGGTGATGATCGCGCATTCGCTGGGCAACCCCTTCGATGTCGCGCGTGTCGCACAGCTTTGCAAGAAGCACGGTCTGTATCTGATCGAGGACTGCTGCGATGCGTTCGGCGCGACGATTGACGGGAAGCAGGTCGGCACGTTCGGCGATGTCGCCACGCTGAGTTTCTATCCAGCGCACCACATCACGATGGGCGAGGGCGGCGCGGTGATGCTGAACAGCCCTCTCCTTGCCAAGATCGCCGAATCCTTTCGCGACTGGGGCCGCGACTGTTATTGTGCGCCGGGCCAGGACAACACATGCAACAAGCGGTATGGTTGGCGTCTGGGCACCCTTCCAAAGGGTTACGACCACAAATACACCTACAGCCATGTCGGCTACAACCTGAAGGTCAGCGACATGCAAGCGGCGGTCGGTGTCAGCCAGCTCGAAAAACTCGACCGCTTCATCGAGAAGCGGCGGACCAATTTCGCCGGCCTCACGCGCCGCCTGAAGGAGCATGCGTTGGACCGGTTTTTCCATCTCCCGGAGCCCACGCCAGGAAGCGAGCCGAGCTGGTTCGGGTTTCTGCTGACGCTGCGCGACGGGACAGGGATTGATCGCAATGTTCTGGTCAAGACGTTGGAGGAGCGCAAAGTCGGCACCCGCATGTTGTTCGCCGGGAACCTGACCCGGCAGCCTGCCTTCACCCATGTCGAATACCGCGTCCACGGCGAACTCACGCATACGGACAAGATCATGACCGACAGTTTCTGGATCGGCGTGTGGCCGGGGATCGACGATCAGCGTATGGATTATATGATCGACACGCTGGCCGAGATCACCCGTGAAATGGCTGGCGAAATGAGCGCGCAGCCAGCGTGAGGACAGGCGAAAACCATGGAATTTTGCGATTTCGGAATAGCGGGAGCCTTTGTCATCCGGCCACGCGTCCTGGCCGACGCCCGCGGCTCCTTCGTGAAGACCTTTCATGCGCCGGACTTTGCGAAACACGGGTTGCGGACCGACTGGCAGGAAGAGTTCTACTCGGTTTCGCGACGCGGCGTCATCCGCGGCTTGCATTTCCAGACCCCTCCTGCTGCACACGCTAAGCTTGTCACCTGTCTTGCTGGGGAGGTGATTGATGTCGCGGTGGATCTTCGGCGCGGATCGCCCACGGAGGGACAGGTGTGCAGCGTGACCCTGAACGAGCAAGACGGCCTCGTCCTCTATCTTCCCGGCGGGATCGCTCACGGATTCCAATCGCTCAGCGAGACGAGTACCATGCTTTACAAGGTCACCAGCGCCCACGCGCCGCAAAGCGATGCGGGGATCGCTTTCGACAGCATAAGCTTTGCCTGGCCGGTCGCTGATCCGATCGTCTCCGATCGCGACCGCGGCCATCCCACGCTTGCTGATTTCGCCAGCCCGTTCACCTTTGATGCGGCGGAGCCCTCTTCGTGAAGCGCGCGCTCGTCACAGGGGCTACGGGCTTCATTGGCGGTCGGCTCGTTCATGCCCTGGTTCGCGACGGTTGGACGATCCATTGTCTGTGCCGACCGGAAAGCGATATCCGGTCGCTCGATCCGCAGGCGATCGTGCTCCGCGCGCAGGCACAGCCGGATGAAATCGCCGAGGTGATGCGCGAGGCGAAACCCGACATCGTCTTCCACCTCGCATCGCTCTATCTGTCGGACCATGAGGCTGCGGATGTCGATCGGCTGATTTCATCCAACGTCCTGTTCACCGCCTTGCTGGCCGAAGCCATGACTGCTTCCGGTGTGGTCCGGTTGGTTAATACAGGCACAGCGTGGCAGCGTTTCGGCGTGGAAGATGCGCGGGACTATAATCCGGTCAATCTCTACGCCGCCACGAAACAGGCAGCCAGCGACGTGCTACGCTACTATCACGATGCCCGGAAGCTCTCCCTCGTGACGCTGGAGCTTTTCGACACCTACGGGCGCGGCGATCCGCGGCGCAAGATCGTCCAGCTCCTCGTCGATGCGGCGAGGTCTGGCGACACATTGGGCCTCTCTCCCGGCGAGCAGATGATCGATCTCACGCATGTCGATGATGTCATTGACGCATTCCTGTTGGCGGGTCGGCGCCTGTTCAATGATAATGGCCGACCGCGCAACGAGCGCTTTCTCCTATCCGGCGAACGCACGTCCTTGCGCGATCTCGCCATACTGGTGGGGGACACGCTGGGACGGCCGATAAATGTCGAATTTGGTGCTCGTCCCTACAGGCCTCGCGAAGTGATGGAACCAGTCGTTGCCGGGACTGAAGACCGATTGCCACACTGGCATCCGCAGCGCTCTCTGGTCAGTTGTCTGCCGGAGCTGGCCGGGAACGGCTGATTAAACGTGCCGCGCCTGTGCGGCAGAACCCCCACGCCATGCCCCCGACCGGTTTTCTTCGCGAGCCCACGACGCTTCTATTCCGAGCCCGGCTGCGCGCCCACTCGGCGGTGGTGGTCGGGGGCATCGCGCAGATGCTCCAATACGGGTCAGGCTTGATCCTGCTACCGCTGGTTGTGACCCGCTTGTCCGCACCAGAAGTCGGCATCTGGTATATTTTCGTTGCCCTCCAAGGTCTGGTTGCGCTTGCCGATTTCGGCTTTCAACCGACCTTCGCTCGCAGCTTTTCTTCCGCCTATGCCGGGGCGAGGACGATCGAACGACATGGCCATGCCGAAACCGAAGGCGAGGCCAATCTACAGCTAGTTGGGGAAGTGCTTCACCTGTGCCGTCGCTTCTATGCCGTTCTCGCAGTGGGCGTGGGTGTGCTGATGGCGCTGATCGGCACTTTCTATCTTCCCGACGTCGTCCGCGGCGCTGCTCCCTTCGCCGAGGTGGCGCAAGCCTGGGTAGTTTTTTCGCTCGGCACCGCGCTTATGCTGTATTTTTCCTGGAATGCAGGCTTTCTTCTGGGAGCAGGGCGGGTGTCGTCGACCTATTGGGGGCAGATTGCCAGTCGCGCAGGGTTCGTCCTCATTGGTGGTGGGGCGTTGTTGCTCGATTGGGGATTGATCGGTCTCGCTGTCGGCAACCTCGTATCGGTGCTGCTAGCACGTGTCATCTTGCAGTTCCGGCTGCTCCCTTTGCTGCGCGCGCTGCGTGTCGTTCCTGCACTTGGCAAAACGAATAATGGAACGCTGTTCAAGGCCCTGTGGCCGAACGCCTCGAGGATGGGCTTGGTCTCGCTCGGAGGTTTTCTTATTACCCGGCTGAATGTCCTGATCGCATCCGCGTTCTTCAGCTTGGAAACGGCCGCCAGCTATGCTGTCACGCTGCAATTGCTGACTGCGGTGGGTTCGGTTGCGCAGCTTCCGATCAACGTCGCAATTCCTGAAATGGTTCGTATGCGGGTGCGCCACGACCGTGCTGGCCTTCGCCGGACATGGCTGATCCGCCAGGCAATCCTGCTGACCCTGTTTGCGGTCGGGCTGGCCTTCGTGGCGTTCGCTGCCGAACCATTGCTGTCTTTCGTAGGCAGCAATGTCGCGTTGCTTCCTTTGCCTCTGATACTTCTTTTGGGCGTTGTCTTGCTTCTAGAGGTCAATCACGCCAGTTGCGCGCTCGTCATAACAACCGGCAACACCGTTCCTTTTGTAAAAGCGGCGCTGCTGTCCGGCATTGCCGTAGCAATTCTCTCGATCGCAGGTGCCGGCGCCGGTTTGGGCGTAGCAGCGTTGATCCTGGCGCCGGGTATCGTGCAGCTTGCCTACAATAATTGGAAATGGCCATTGCTTCTCTGGTCCGAACTCAAATCATGAACGCCATCAATACGCTCAGTCCTTTCGACACAATTTCTCATGTAAAGTCCGAATTGGTCTGGGAAAGCGGTCGCGCCGGTTCATCGACACGCGCAACCATTGCCATTCCAACCTATAAACGTTTCGACACCCTTCTTGAGGCGATTGCCAGCGCGCTGGCGCAGACGGGCGTAGAACCACCTGACATCGTCATCGTCGATAACGAAGGACATGGCGACAAACCTGCCGCGGTGTGGGAGCGATTGGAGAAAGTCGGAGACTGTCGCATCCGGTATTTCGTCAATCCTCAAAACTTAGGCATGTTCGGCAACTGGAATCGCTGCATCCAACTTTCCGAAACGCCGTGGCTGACGATCTTGAACGACGACGATCTTCTTCGCCCACAATTTCTGAAGCGCAGCCTTTTACTCACCGATCGGTTGCCCAAGGCGGATGGTGTCATCTGCCGAAAAGGGACAAAAGATCGTCGGGCATTTCCTCCCATCACGACCCAGCCTGGTTTCCGGCAACGCTTGAACGGAGCAATCGGCAAAGCGCTGGGGGGAATGGCATTCCGGAAGGGTGTTTTGAAAGTCGATGCCAGACGCCTCTTCTTCGGTAATTTCATTGGTAACGGCGCAGGTTTCCTTTTTCGAAAGGAGACGGCGATCAAACTGGGTGGCTACGATCCGAAGGAATGGCCAGCGGCCGATTTCTTTTTCTACGTCCGGATGGTGCTCGAGGGGGAATTGTTCCTGCTGGATGAAGAACTGGCGGACGTCGGCCTTGGCGACAATGAATCGCTCTCACCCGAGGTCTTGTCTCACTTCGTCGAACAGTTGCATCATATCCGCATGAAGCTGGCCGGGAATGCCGTGCCAGCCCGATGGTCTGCCATGGCGCCTCAACTAGCAGCCAACCACATTCTTTATGCCGCGCGGGCCTGGGGCGTGCGTTTGGATCCCGGCGTGATAGGAGAGGCACTCGGCGGGCTTAACCTTCCACCGCCCAACCCCAGGCGCGAATACATCTGGCGCCTGCTTCATGGGACCTTCTAGATGGCAACCTTGCAGATTGTCACTGCGGTGGTCATGCGCCGAACCAATATGAGTAATCGGTTCCCTTACATCCTGTTTCGAGGCGTCGCTACTTCGGAGCTAGGGGGCAAAGAATGAGCGACAGCGAGAATCTCAAACGCGTCGCAATTGTTTCTAACAGTGCGTTCGCACTGAAAAACTTTCGTGGTCCGCTAATCACTGAACTGCTTTCACGCCGCGCGCGCGTGTTCGCTTTTGCGCCAAATTTTAATGACCGCGAGAAAACCGAGATCGAGGAACTCGGGGCGGTGCCGGTTGCTTATCATCTCGATCGATCGGGAACCCGGATTGCAAACGACTTCCGGACCATAGTGGAACTGGCCTGCGCCTTTCGCCGGCTACGGATCGACCTTTCGTTCAATTTTTTCATCAAACCAGCCATCTACGGTACGTTGGCCGCTTGGTTAGCGCGCGTTCCTCATCGCGCGGCAATGATTGAGGGGTTGGGATATGCCTTCACCTATGGAGGCGAGCGGGTAACTTGGCGACGTCGCACATTGTCCGGGGTGGTGACTGCATTACTCAAACTGTCCCTACGTCATGCTCAGAACGTTTTTTTTCTCAACGAAGAAGATGAGTCGCTATTTCTGGACAAGTCTATCGTGCGACCCCGCCAGACAGTACGATTGGCAGGTATTGGGGTGAAGCTCGACCATTACGATGGCCTTCCTCCACCCCAGGCGGAACCGGTTGTGTTCCTACTGGTTGGCCGCGTTCTGCGGGAAAAAGGCATTATCGAGTTTGTAGAAGCCGCCCGGATCGTTAAACGCGAGTATCCGAACGCTCAATTCGTGCTGGCAGGAGGTCTGGATAGCAATCCCGGAGGGATTGCCGCTGATTGTTTGCAGCAATGGCAGGACGAAGGCTTACTGGAATGGCGTGGTCATGTAGAGGATATCCGAGGCCCGCTTGCTGAAGCAAGCGTCTTCGTGCTGCCGTCTTGGCGCGAAGGATCGCCTCGCAGTACGCAGGAAGCATTGGCAGCGGGCAGGCCTGTCATAACAACGGATGTGCCCGGCTGCCGATCGACCGTAGTTAACAAGGCGACAGGCTTTCTCGTACCCGTCCGTGATCCACGGGCGCTGGCCCGAGCCATGCAGTCTTATTTGCGCGAACCTGTACTTATTGCCGAGATGGGCGAGCGCGCCCAAGCCTTCGCCCAGCATCACTACGACGTACAGGCGATCAATGACCAAATTCTGGAGAGGCTTGGTATATCTGTTCCCAGCAGACAAAAATCAGTGCCTAGAGGCTGCGAGTGAGCGATTAGGCCGCGTTGACATAAGATTTAAGCCATAGGCGTGAAGCGGCGAGGTTAAGGAAGCTCTCGAAGGACAGGACGATCTCATCGTATCGGGCGGCGATGCGCCGCTGCTGCTTGAGCTTGCCGAACATGCGTTCGATGCGGTTGCGATGCCGGTAGCGTCGATAATTGAAATGCTCTGGTTCCTTGCGGTTTGAGTGGGGCGGGATGATCGGCGAGATACCTCGCATCAGCAGGCTCTGGCGGAAGCGATCGCCATCGTATCCTTTGTCCGCCAGCAACCTCTTGGGCGTGGCAATGGGGATCTCCATGAGCGGCTTGGCACAGGTGTAGTCGGACATTTCGCCGCCGGTCAGGAGAAAGCCGAGAGGGCGTCCTTGATTGTCTGATCGGGCGTGGATCTTCGACGTAAAGCCGCCGCGCGATCGTCCAAGAGCGTTCGCACAAGCCCCCCCTTTTCCGCCAGCTGACGAGACATGGTCGCGAACGCTGGTGCTGTCGATTATGTGCTGCCAGTCGTTGGTAAGCCCCAGATCGACCAGCGTTTGCAGCATCGCGTCCCAGACACCCTGCTCGGCCCAGCGGCGGAAGCGGACATCCATCGAGTTCCACTTGCCATACCGCTCATGCATATCGCGCCAGGGGCAACCGACCCGCAGCACGTAAAGCATGCCGTTGAGGAAGCGCCGGTTGTCGCCTGCCGGGCGAGCCCGTCGCCCACGCTCGGGCGGCAACAGTGGCCCGATCATCACCCATTCTGCGTCCGACAAATCCCCGCGATCCATACCTGCTCCACAAAAAGCAGTCTTGAATCAGAACGAGGGCGGCTTGGGAATCTTTTTTGTCAACGCAGCCTAACGAACTCCCGAAATACGGGTCGGCGTATGCGGATTCAAAAAAAGGGCGGGGCGACCCGCACATAGGCCGCCCCATTTTCGCTTCAATTGCCACCGATCTTCCGATCGGCAAACGCAAGCTGCATCAGCAATTCGCTCAGCGCCCTCGCACCATCCCGGTAAGCTAGCTCGCCCCAGTCGGGCCAGCGGTCGACGCGCTCGTGGAGCCAGAAGAGCATCCGGTCGCGCGCGTAGTCGTCCGCGAAGGTGATGGACCACAGAACGCGCGTGAGCGGGATGTTCGGTCCCAGACCCACCCCTGCGAGCACGATGGCCGGCTGTCCCGCGATATCCTTGCGTCCGAACCGGTATTGCAGGTGCAAGGTTGCACGCTCCTGCGCGGCGATCAGGCGATTGCGCTCGTCCTGGTCCGGAGTGTCCGCATGACCATGGAACGACTTCAGCGTAGGCAGGCCGATCGCGAGCGGCGCCGCGTCTGGGCTTCGGGTGGAGGCGAGCGTCACCAGCACCGCGCGTCCCTCAGGCGACAGTTCGGCGTGGGGATCGGCTTCCGGCTGCGGCATCAGCAGTCTCTGGCCGGCGAGCCAGCTCAGATAATGCCGGCTGCGGTCCCAGCTGCCGAACAGGTCGAGCGCGCGTTCCTCAGTGTGGATCACGCGGCGGTCGAGCGAGACCAGGGTGGCGAGCATGAACTCGAGTTCCTGGTTGCGGGTCTCGTCACGCGGGATCGGTGCCATTCCTAGCCGCGACACCCAGAAGTATTCGCGGACGCTGCTCCAGCTCTGGCCGGTGTGGTCGGTCAGCGGCGGCCACCCGTCGAGTTCGCCCTGAGCGACGAGCCAGTAGCCCCAGGGCAAATTCGGGTTGAACCGGTCGGTGTAGGGGATCTCGTCCCAGTCGCGCGCGCTCACCGGCGGCGCTCCGGATCGAGACCGACCGGCGGCGGGGATGCCGGATCGAGCTGGCTGTCGCTGTCGCCCCCGCCGTCCATGGCTGCCCTCAGTTGCCGGGCGATCCCCATTGCCACGCCCAAGAGGTTGCTGGCGGACAAAGGATACGATGGCGATCGCTTCCGCCAGAGCCTGCTGATGCGAGGTATCTCGCCGATCATCCCGCCCCACTCAAACCGCAAGGAACCAGAGCATTTCAATTATCGACGCTACCGGCATCGCAACCGCATCGAACGCATGTTCGGCAAGCTCAAGCAGCAGCGGCGCATCGCCGCCCGATACGATGAGATCGTCCTGTCCTTCGAGAGCTTCCTTAACCTCGCCGCTTCACGCCTATGGCTTAAATCTTATGTCAACGCGGCCTAACGATCGTTTTCCAAGATCGGCGCCAACGCAGCGTCGTTAGCGACAGCATCGACGAAAGCAAGCTGCTGCGGCAGACACACGCTCGCAAGATCGTAATGTTCGACTGCGGTAGCCCGGGCATTCTTTGAAAGGGATCGCCGCAACGCAACGTCCGCCAATATCCGAGCTCCTTCTTCGGCCAGCGCTTCCGTATCGAAAAAGGGAAACAGCAATCCGTTTTCGCCATGGCGGATCACTTCATGCAAAGGTGCGGTATCGCTGGCCAAGACCGGCGCCCCTAACGCCATAGCTTCCAGCAATGACCAAGACAGCACGAAGGGATAGGTCAGGTAGATGTGCAGGCGCGAGATCGACAGCAGTTCGAGGAATACCGGATAGGTTAGAGAACCAGCGAAATGAACGCGCTCCATGTCGAGTTCGCTACGAACTTCTTTTAGGAAGATGTCACGCCAGTTGCGCCCTGTTGGCGGCAGTGCACCATAGCTAGTGCCGTTGCTGCCTATAATAAAAACCCGCGCATTCGGACGTTTGCGCAGGAGGGCGGGAAGCGCGCGCATAAAGATGTGATAGCCACGATAAGGCTCTAAATTGCGCGCGACAAATGTTATGATTTCGTCGTTTCGCGTAACGCTGCGTCCATCGCCAAAAGTGATCCTTCCATTATCACGTGGCCGAATGGCATTTGTATCAATGCCATCGTGAATAACGGTAATGCGATCACGAAAGGAGGATGGATATGTACTTTTCTGAAATTCTGTCGGGGCGAGGCCACGATTAGCCATCGGGAAGTGGAGCTTTTGGGGCAGCCCCTTTAGCTTTAGGCGGATATTGCGCGCGATCGGATCATCCGAATTTAAAAACTCCGGATCGAAATCGGCGTCCCCGCCATCGCTTTTGTAGAAAAATTCACAATAAATTGCGAGGCGGGCTTTCGGCCATACGTCTTTTAGGAAAAAGGTATCACCCCATCCCGGGTGAGCCATAATTACGTCGGGTTCAAAACCTGCTGCACGTAGCTCCAATGCTTTGCGAAAGGCGGATTCTCCGCGGATCAATTTGGTTTCGAATTCCTGTGCCCAAGGTAGCTTCGATCCAGTGGAAATTTGCGGAACAGCACGATGGGTATCAACCCCTGCTATGGCCGCCGGTTCATTTATGGTCAGCGCCACAACCCGATCACCCCGTTTAACCAGAGCAGGTGCGAGGTGTTTGAACTGTCCCGGAAAGTTCTGATGGACCAAAAGAACGTTCATAAGCGTATCACGCGTCCTTTCTCACGAAATCATTCTCGAAAGGCGGTTTCCTGTAATCGCGTGAATGGAGTTAAGATATAACTCAGAATGGACCGTTTGTCGCCGATCAGGCTCACATCCGCGACCATACCGGAACTTATCGGCAGTCGTTGTCCAGCGGGCGATAACAATGTGTCGGACTCTGTTCTGATACGAACCGTGTAAAAAGCTTCGCCAGTCTGCTCGTTTACGATGGCGTCGGGAGAAATGCCGATCACCCGTCCCTCCATTCCACCGTAGATCGAGTAGTCGTAGGCGGTAATCTTGACTAGAGAACGCTGTCCGGCGCGCACGAAGGCAATATCCGATGGCCGAACGGCGGCCTCAATCGTCAACCCGGATTGGGAAGGCACGATTTCCAACAGCGGCTCACCCGGACGTGCCGTGCCTCCGACCGTGTTGATCAGCACCCGGTTGACCGTTCCAGCCAATGGACTGCGCACGACCGTCCGATCAAGCCGGTTGGCGAGCGCAGGCTGAGCTTCCCGCCTACTGGCTGCTTCCGCCTGCGCCGCAGCCAATTCAGCACCAGCAGTCGCTGTCCAATCCTGGCGAGCCTGAACCATCGCTGCCTGCGCTTCGGCAACAGAAGACCGCGCGCGTGAAATCGTTGCAGTGGCGGCGATTGCTTGGCTAGAACTTACATTGGCTTGGCGCTCGGCCTGCAGCAAGCTCAGTTGCGGTTCGATGCCGCTCTCAACAAGTGGCCGCAGGAGATCGACTTGTTGGCGAGCAGCGTCGCGTCCGGCAACAGCGGCAGCTCTGTTGGCTTCTGCTTCGTTCACTGCCCGTTGCGCCTGCAGTAAGCGCGCTCGCGATGCTTCCGTCAGACTGGCAAGATCCGCTTGTCGCGAGCGATAGAGTGACCGTTCAATCTCTATCTGCTCACGTACGGCCGGATCTTGAGCGTTTGCGAAACGGGGCTGCCTCCCTGTAACCTCGGCCGTCAGCCGCTCAATCTTGGCGTCAAGCGCGGCGAGAGAGGACTGACCTACTGAATAATCGCTTTCCGCGATGGTCGGATCGAGCCGCAGCAGTGGTTGGCCTTCACGCACCTTATCTCCTGCGCTTACCAGAACTCGGCCGACGATACCGCCTTCGAGGTTGGAAATGCGCTGTAGTTGCGCAGTTGGAACCACGCGACCACTAGCATGGACAGTACGATCAATTTTCGTGAACGCTGCCCAAGCAATCAAGATCGCAAAGAATGCGAGCGTACCCCACAGCATGTAATTGGACATGCGTCGTGGCTGTAGCCAGTTTCGTTCTTTGCCCGATGCCTCATCGGAATCATTGCCTGCTGGCAAGTTAGGTTGCTCATTCATCTTAAGCAGCTACCGGCTTAGTAATGGCGCGAAGGACATCGTCTCGCGGACCATCGGCATGAAGTTTGCCGTCAGCAATGATAACTACGCGTTCGACCAGTCGGAGCAGAGAAATTCGATGCGTGATGACCATCAATGTACGATCTGCCAGTTCGCCTGACAGGCGTTCGATCAGCGCGTTCTCGCTCTGCATGTCCATACCACTAGTTGGCTCATCCAAGATCATCATCTGTGGCGAGCCTGCTAGTGCACGAGCCAGAGCGATACCCTGACGCTGCCCCCCTGATAGACTTTCTCCACGGTCAGCAAGCTTTAGATCATAGCCATTGGCAATCCGGCCAACGAATTCGTGCGTTCCAGTAATTTTGGCGACGCGAAGAATTTCCTCATCATCGATATCAGGCCGAGCAAGAGCAATGTTTTCGCGGATGGTGCCCGATAAAAGCACGCTTTCTTGCAGTGCAGTGCCAATCGCCTTGCGCAAAGTCGCGGGGTCGATCTGCCGGACATCCGTGCCATCCAACAGCACGATTCCATCGGTTGGATCATATAGGCCGAGCGCAAGCCGAGCGAGCGTCGATTTACCCGAACCAATACGCCCCAACATCCCAACGCGTTCGCCAGGCCGGATCGTGAGGTTGATGCCACTCAGTGCATCTTCTTTCGCGCCGGGATAACGAAAGGAAACATTTCGAAATTCCAGCAAGCCTTCGATCTTTGCTGGCTTGAGGAGGTTTGGCGCATCCATTTCGCCGTCCTGTTCCATGAACGGCCGGAGCGTCCGAAATGCCGTTTTGGTCGCTGAGAGACGCGATAAGAGTTGGGCAATTTGCGACAGCGGCGCAATTGCTCGGCTTCCGAGCAAAGAGCACGCAATCAGTCCACCCATAGTAAGATCACCGCTTTCAATCAGGAAAACTCCCAGCACGATCGATCCGGTATAGGCCAGCGTTGTAGCTGAATTGGCCATGTTCATGCTGAAAGCGGAAAGCAGGCGCTGTCGCGTCGCCATGTGCGAAAAGTTATCAATCGCAGAAAGCCAGCGGTGCATCAGGATGCCCCCGGCCCCTGTTGCTTTTACGGTTTCCAGACCGCCGATCGTCTCAACCAGTACCGACTGTTTCTCCAGCCCATGGTTCATTGCATCGGTGGCCAGGCGATCCATCGCGGGGAACGTGACAAGGCCTGCAATCACAACCAGTGGGACGGCTAGGAGAGGTATGATGACCATCCAACCCCCAACCAATCCGATCACGAACAGCGTTAGAAAAATGAAAGGCACATCCACGATGGCGACGAGCGAAGCAGAAGCAAAAAAATCGCGCAGCGTTTCGAGCTCGCGCATGGTGCCTGCCAGCGCACCAGTTGATCCCCGGCGTGAGGCCATACGCATGGCCATCAGCCGCTCGAACGCCACCTCGCCCACAGAACGGTCAACGTTCACTCCGGCAATATCAACAAAATAGGCACGCAGTGTGCGCAGGATAAAATCAAATATGATGATGATACCCATGCCGATCGCTAGGCCAATAAGCGAAGAGGTCGCGTTGTTGGGTAAGACACGGTCGTAGACCGTCATTGTGAAGAGGGAAGATACCAGCGCAAAAACGTTGATCAACATCGCTGCGATCATGACTTTTGTGTAGTTATCGCGGTTTTTGAACATAGGCTCGAGAAGCCATCGCGCGAACGGTCGGCGTGCAGCGGTGAACATCTCGGAATCGGTCATTGATCAGTCTCGGAGGGAGTAGTTCGGGATCGCGAGCGCTTCTAAAAGCGCTCCTGTGCGCGCCAAAACGATATAGCGCGCGGCGTCCCTTTGGGCGAGGGCCTGCATATAACCCGTAGCGGCAGAGTAGAAAGTATCACCGGCCTCGATAACATCGAACAATGTTCCACGCGAGTACCGAAACCTTTGCACCACAGCATCTCGCGTCTGCCGCGACGCGATATACGCTAGCCGCAGCGCGTCCAGCTGCCGATCGAAAGCTTGCAAGTCGCTATAGGCAATGGCAGCATCCCGACTTCTTTCTTCGCTAATACGCCGAGCGCGAGCGTCGAGTGCCATGGCGTGGGCATCGGCCGCCTTCGCGCGCTGCGGGAGGCCGCCGAAAAGCCGCTGCCGTAAGGTGATCCGCGCCACCACATCGTAGTCCCTCCTTTCTTCGATCAGGCCATAACGCCCGGCATTGAGAGAGACGCCGATGGACGGCAAGAGATCACGTTCTGTCGCTTTGGCGTCGAATTCTGCAGCGAGAGCTTGCAGGCGAGCCGCACGGACTTCGGGCGTCTCTTCCGCCTCTGCCCGAACAATCTCGACGGATGCGGGCACCTCGCCTAGTTCTGGCGCGCGGATCAATCCCGGTGGTGGCTCGGCTCCCGTCAGTTCGCGAAAGCGGGCTTCGGCTGAATCGAGCTGCTGCTGGAACCGCGCGGCCCGAATATCGAGTTGCGCGATGGAATTCTCAACCAAGGCGGCATCGACTTCGGCTGCCGCCCCCTGTTGTATCCGCTCTTCGATTGCGGACCGGGCCTGTGCTTGATCGGTGCGATAAGCGCGGGTGATCGCTAAGATCGTCCTCAACGAATAAACATCATACCATGTGGCGATCGTGTTGAGTGCAATTTGTTCGGCCGCACTGTCGACGCCAAGTGCTGAAGCACGCAGCCGCGCGCCGGCAGCATGGACACGATTGGAAGTCGCACCAAAATCAGTGACGAGCTGATTGACCGTTGCCAAGGTGTCAAAACGTCGGTCGGGCCGGGTCCGCTCGACAATATTATCAATCGATTCCCCCGCAAACTGACGGTCCACCACCTGAAAACCAATGATGTTGACTTCAGCTGAAGGTGCAAGCGCGGCTTCTTGCTGATACAGAGCGTATCGAGCTTCCTGTGCGAAGCCCGCCGTCTCGTCGAGCGCGGGATGCCGAGCAACGGCATTCCGCACTAGGTTGAGGAATTCCTCCCTCGGCGCTGCATCAAATGCAGTACGCAAAACAGGATCATTTGCTGGATCGACTGCAAGCGGCAGAGCACTGGGCGCGGGAAGCTGAGCGATGCCCTGCCCGCTCGATACCTCCGGGGAAGGCATGGACATTTGCGGAGAAACCGCGGGCCGATCTATCGGAGATGACGTAGGATCTGCTCCTAAGCCAGGCAAATCTACGCTGGTGTTTCGCTCAGGAATACCCGGCGCATCATTGCGATCAGGAACGTTGGTTGTAACCGGGGGGACCTCAGTCGATGTCACTGGCGGCGGTGCCGGGTTCTCGGCGGAAGACGGTGGGCGGATCACGACCGGGGGGGTCGTCTGCGCCATCGCGACGTTACCTGCGGACATCATCGCGACCATCCCTAGATCGAAGCTTCCGCGCAGGATATTCGCGCGCAGCAAAGCCAAGGATCGGCGGGAGCGCGCAGCTATGAATTGCGTGAGGCACATGAGCCGATGAAATTGCCTTGTGTTTCTGATCCGGGAAAGCCGGATCGCATGGCGTCGGACGGCTGCACCGCCCCTTAACCATCGCCCCGGTTCCTGTCTAGGAAGTGCCAGGACGCCGAGTGGATCATGATAAAATGAAAAGGGCCCCTGCGAACAGGGGCCCTTCTCGTGTTCCGGTCCGGAAGCCGAAGCTTACGGGGTCGGGATCGTGCCCGCCGGCGTCAGGACGAAGTCCGCCGCCGTCACGGCCGTACCCGGCTGCAGCTGAGCGAACAACACTGCGTCGTTTCCACCAGCCCCGTCGGCATCGTAGAACATCTGACCGGTCGCCTGATCATAAAGGATCTGCGGACCAGCAGCCGTCGCTTGGCGACCCATCACAAACTCAGCAGCATCGAACGTCGCGCCGAAGTTAAAGGTGCCGCCGGTTCCATTGTCGAGCGAGATGCGATCCGAACCGCTGACGAAGTCGACGATCGTATCGGCATTGTCCGTTCCGATATTTGCGAAGTGGAACGTATCCGCTCCGCCAAGACCGGTCAGGCGATCATTGCCTTGGCCACCGACCAGGACGTTGTTGCCTTGGTCACCGGAGATGGCGTTGTTACCGGCATTGCCGACCAGCGTGATGTTGGTCGCCACGCTCTGGTTCGCAGAAACGAGGTTCTCGACATTGGCGCCCAGAACATAGCTGGTGCTGGTGAAGACAGTGTCGTTGCCCTCACCCGCATCTTCGATGATCACGTCGCCCTGAGCCGAAGCCGTGGCCGTGCCGTTGAAGTTGCTGCTGAACACGCGATAGATATCGTCACCTTCGCCGCCAACGAGCGTGTCGCCGTTACCCGCGCCATTAACACCGCCAGCCCCGTTGAGGATGTCGTTGCCAGCACCGCCAGTGATCATCTGCACGCCATTGTTACCGGTCAGATACACACCGCCATCCTGATCGGTGTCGATCGAAGTGACCGAAGCGCCGTTGCTGAGCGTGAAGCCACCGCCGGCAGCACCGTTATAGGTGACCGTGTTGGCCCCCGTCGCATCGACGATGGTCGCACCGTCGGTTCCGACGAGGTACACATCGTCGCCAGCACCACCGTTCAGCGTATCGGCACCGCCGCCGCCATTGATGGTGTCGACACCGGTGCCGCCCGTAATCGACTGCGCCAGTTCGTTGCCAGTGATGCTGACCGCACCACCCGTGGCCGAACCATTGATTACTTCGACGTAGGCCCCAGAGTTGAGCGTGTAGCTCGAGACACCAGTGCCCAAGACGGCCGTATCGTTGCCACCACCCATCGCTTCACGGATTTCTTCGTTTCCATTGACGATGTTATAGGTATCGTTGCCACCCAAGCCAATGAGCGTATCGACGCTGTCGCCATCGGTGTTCAGACCGCCACTAATCGTGTCATTACCGGCGGCACCAACGATCTGGTTGGCGATACCGCTACCCGCGAGGGCGTAGGCGGTCGTCGAGGCCGCGTTTGCGGCGGACAGGTTCTCAACGAAATCGCCACCAACAGCAGTCGCGTTCGTCGCCAGCGAGTAATTGGCGCTGGTGAAGATCGTGTCGTTGCCACCGGCATCGTCGCTGGCGTTGTACGTCACATTGTTGGTGTCGTCACCGGTGTCGTCAGTATCGCCACCATCACGAGAGAAGGTGCCTTCACCAACGCGGTCGGCCTGGTCGTAGACGCGATAGATATCGTCGCCCGCACCGCCACGCAGCGTGTCAGCGTTGCTGGTCGTGCCACGATCACCGTTCAGGATGTCGTTGCCGCCCGCACCGTAGATCGTCTGCGACTGCGTGTTGCCGACCAGGTAGACACCCGGCGTCCCGGCAGTGGCACCGTTCAGATCGAGATCCGAAGCGATGTTGAAATACGGAGCCGGAACGACCGACACACCCGCAGCAAGGACGCTGGCCGAAGTGGTGTCGGCCAGATTGAAGCCGCCCGTCGTGCCGGTGAAGATGACCGTGTTGCTACCTTGGGTGTCGGTGACGGTTTCGCCGTCCTGATCGACCAGCAGGAAGTCATCACCGGCGCCGCCGATCAGGGTGTCCATACCGGCACCGCCCTCGAGCGTTTCGCTGCCGGTGCTACCGACGATCGTCTGACCGAAATTGTTGCCGACGACGTGCTGGTTGGCATTCGCTTCGATCCGCTCGATCTCCAGATCGGCCATCGAACCGCCACCAAAGGTGGTGAGGTTGTAGCCGCCCGAACCCGCTTCGAACCGGATGGTGTCCGTGCCGCCGGTTTCCTGACCGATGATGGTGCGCGCATCCGCGCCCCCATTGTTGAGGACGTAGACGTCGTTGCCCATGAAGCCGTTCAGCGTGTCGGCACCGCCACCGCCGGCCAGGGTGTTGTTGCCCATATTGCCGGAAATGATCTGATTGTCGGTCGAACCGGTCAGCGACAGTGCCGCTGTTCCAGACTGATCCTGCGCAGACAGGTTCTCAATTCCAATAGCCGCGCCGCCATCTGCGCCGGCTGTACCAAGGTTGAAGTTTGCAACGGCCTGACCCTGCGCGAGGAAATCACCGACAGACACGAACACGGTGTCGTTACCGCCGCCATTGTCGTCGCCTTCGCCGATTATCCGATCCGCGAGATTGGTAACGACGTAAATATCGTCACCCGCATAACCGGCGAGAGTATCGCCACCACCAGTGGCGGTATTGCGGCCGCCGATCAGGATGTTAGCCCCACCCGTACCTTGGATAGACTGCGCGTAATTGTTGCCGAAGAAGTTGACTGCAACGTTCGCGGTCGTGTTTGCGGTTCCCGCAAGCACCCCGGTCGTAGTGGTCGGAGCCGCAGCATAGCCGATGTTCTCAACTGCCGCATCCGCATTCAGCGTGAAGCTCGTCGAGGCGAGAACGGTATCAGTCCCGCCGCCCACAGCTTCGGTGATACCATCACCAGCATCGACATAATAAACATCGTCGCCAGCACCACCATCGAGCGCATCTGCACCAGCGCCGCCAACGAGCGTGTCATTGCCCGCGTTGCCGAAAATGGTGTCGTTGCCACCGAGGCCATAAAGAGAATCATTCCCGCCATTGCCGGTAATAGTGTCGGCTTGGTCCGTACCCACCAGGGTATCGGCCTCATTGGAACCGCGAATATCAGCCATTCTGAAAACTCCTGATCAAAACTTAAGCGAATTACTGAACGGCCCGAGCGGCCGAAAATTTCCAAAACGCTCCCGCGACCCAAACGTTGAAGGCCACAGCGCGCGCTATTGGTTTGTAACGAAATTTCCCCATGGAACGCAATGCGTTCTCGTTAAATGTTCCCCACTTGTAATTCGTGGCCCGCTGCTTATCCGACAGATATGTCGATAGCAAGCTGAAGAAAGGGTTTTTCCAAGCACTCACCAAGAGCAACTGACCCCAACGTGGATGTTTGTCGGATGATTAAGCCGGGGGCACTAAGCCATAGGCGAGTTGAAAGGAGATCATATAGCCTCCCACTTACCCGCGCCGGTCACTCGATCGACATCGACCGGATCATACTGCTCCTCGAATACATGCAGGCGTCGATCGACG
Organism: Qipengyuania spongiae; assembly: GCF_026168555.1. NCBI lineage: Bacteria > Pseudomonadati > Pseudomonadota > Alphaproteobacteria > Sphingomonadales > Erythrobacteraceae > Qipengyuania > Qipengyuania spongiae. The sequence continues at coordinate 41,171 of NZ_CP092472.1, forward strand.
TCATCATCAACCGGGAACACGCAGACGCTGCCGACCAACTTGTCCAGATAGCCCAACAGCGCATGGAGCAATTCCATGCGAAATGATGACTTTCGCTTCAACGGCGAAGCCGCCACGATCCAACACCATTCACCTCTTTAGAATCTGTTCGGATATTCTGAAATTGCCCTAAGCGCACGTGCATCGATACGTCGCCGTTTGATCGGACGTTACCGCTAAGAGCGAGGACGCTGTAATCGCCGGGTTCGGTAAGTTCGCCCTCAAAGATCGACCCGAGCGCGCCGGTCGCAATCCCGCCACCGGCGAGGCGATGACGATCAAGGCGTCGCGGAAAGCTGCGCTTGCTACCGTGAAGGGTCTGAAGGACAAGCTCTGATCGCTACGCCCTCCGCGCGACGATCAACTTGCGCTCAGCGGCTCGTTCCGTAGCGCATCGTATAGCGCCGATTTTCCGACGCGGACCCGACTTGCTGCCTCTCGCACCGTCAGTCCCTGTTTTATTAACGCGCGCGCACGGGACAGCTTCTCATCTGTAACAGCCCTCGGCCTACCGCCCTTTCGTCCACGTGCGGCCGCAGCGCGAAGCCCGGCGTTCGTTCTTTCTCGAATTAGATCGCGCTCGAACTGGCCTAGCGCGCCGAAGATGTGGAAGACGAGGCGACCGGTAGGGGTGGTGGTATCGATGTTCTCGGTCAGGGATCGGAAGCCAATGCCCTCCTTCTCTAGCTCGCCGACGGTTTCGAGCAGATGGGTCATGCTCCGGCCGAGACGATCAAGCCGCCATACCACCAGCGTGTCCCCTTCCCGCAGAAACGATAGCGCATCGCACAGACCAGGCCGTTCGGTCTTTGCACCCGATACACCTCTATCCTCAAAGATGCGTTTCACGCCGGCATCGTGAAGAGCATCGAGCTGCAGCGCGGGATCCTGATCCACGGTCGACACGCGGGCATAACCGATCAGTGTCATGTCTGCATAATACACTAGATTGCCTGTTTTGGACCGATCTGTCCGGATAACCGTCCAATATTCAAAGAGTCCGAAAAGTCAATGGTGGACCCGTTTTTGGACATGATCGCCGCTATTCCAAGAAACGAACGTTTTGCGGATCAGATTAGATCTTGTTGCCGCCTTTAAGGTTTGACTCGTTTATTCGCTTAATCGCTGCGCTCCAACCTTGCCATACACGACCACTATTGGCATATTTTGAGCTCCAGCCATTGCAGGTTATCTTTTCATGAATGCTCACATTTCCAGACTTGCTGCCGGTGGTCGGCTTGTCGTACCTGCCACGTTACGCGAAGCGTTGGGAGTAAAGCCAGGCGATCAACTTTTCATGAAGGTGGCAGATGGGATGTTGCAGGTTTGGTCCCAGCAACAGGCTATCATCCGCGCTCAGGCGCGATTGCGCGATTTAACCGGGGGCAAGCGATCGCTGGTGGACGAACTGCTCGCCGAGCGTCGCGCCGAGGCCGCGGGCGAGGACGGCCCCGCATGAGTCACGTTTTTGACGCCTCGGCAGTGTTGGCTTTAGTCAACAGCGAGAAGGGAGCCGCAAAAGCAGCCTCGCTGATCGCCGGGTCCTCGCTATCCGCAGTGAATGCAGTCGAGGTGCAGCAGAAGTTGATCGACGTCGGAATGAGCGCCGAGGATGCCGAGGGGCTGCTGGATAGCCTCGGCCTGACCATAATGCCTTTTGACGCCCGGCAAGCCAGTCTCGCCTCTGCTTTGCGCCCCTTTTCCCGCCGACACGGGCTCTCTCTCGCGGACTGCGCCTGTATCTCCCTCGCTCTCGCGCTCGACCGTCCCGCGCTCTCGGGTACCCAGGCATGGAACAACATCGCAAAAGAAGTTGGTTTCCGCTTTGACAACGTGCGACAATAACGCTGCGGTGATCTTCGCGGATCAGCTCCTCCATGCATGCCTCCGATCCTATTGACTTGAACACGCGAAGGGCGCCGCCACGGACCGGCAACGACGCTGAAGCATTGTGCTGGCCATCCATAGCCAAATCATTCAAACTGGTGGGACATGACCGATCCCGCTTCAGCACAACTTTTACCCTCCCCCGTTCCGAACCAAATCGGCCAGCTCGCCGATGCCGGAGAGCGAATGATCGAGCGGTTAAGGAAACGTGCCTTCCTACCTGAAAGTCGCAAGGGACTCTCGATCCGTTTCGGTATTGCGGAAGCCGCGCGGCTGCTTGATTGTTCCACCAACCGCATTCGCATGGCCGAGGATGATGGCCGCCTGCCCCCGCCCCCGGCGCTGGAGAACGGGCGGCGCGCAGGCTACACGATCGAACAGCTGCTGCACATGCGTGAAGTGCTGGGCGCCAGTCCGGTGCGCGGCTCCGGCGATCCGCCAACGATAGTCGCAGTGCAGAACTTCAAAGGCGGCGTAGGCAAATCCACCGTCACCACCCACCTCGCCCATTACTTCGCAATTCAAGGCTACCGCGTTTTGGTAGTCGACTGCGACAGCCAGGCCACCACCACCACCCTGTTCGGCTTCAATCCGCATTATACCGTCTCGCGCGAGGAGACTCTCTACCCTTATCTTTCGATCGACCCGACCCGCAGCGATCTCGCATATGCCGTAAAGCCGACACCGTGGCCCAATGTCGATCTGATTCCGTCCAATCTCGAGCTTTTCGATGTCGAATATGAACTGGCTGCGGCCGGAGCGCAGGGGGAAAGCGTTCTTGCGACCCGGTTTCGAAAGCTCAAGCAGGGCCTCACCGAACTGGCCGAAAGCTACGACATCGTGATCCTCGACCCGCCGCCGGCTTTGGGCACGATCAGCCTGGCCGTGATGCAGGCGGCCAATGCCCTGCTGGTCCCGATGGCCGCAACCACTCCCGATTTCTGCTCCACCGTGCAATTCCTGTCGATGATGGATCAGGTGCTGGGCCAGCTGGAGGAAGCAGGGATTGCGGTTGATTATCGCTTCGTGCGCCTGATCTGTTCCAAGTTCGACGCGAACGATCCTAGCCATGCGATGGTCCGCGCAATCATGGAACAGAGCTTTGGCCCTGCCCTTCTTCCCATTCCGATCCTGGAAAGCGCGGAAATCAGCCACGCAGCGCTGCGAATGATGACGGTCTATGAACTGGAAAAGCCGATTGGCACGGCCCGGACCCACAAACGCAGTCGGACCAATCTGGATGAGGCGCTCGGCCAGTTGGAACAACTGGTCCGCAGCCAATGGAGCCATGAGAGCGTCGGCAGCAAAAACGAACCGGTTCAGGCAAACTGACACAATTCTCCCCACCACCCACATTTGTACATTCTTACATTTGTGGTAAGGATCGCAATCCACTAATTGCATGCATAAAAGGTTTCGTCACGATGAGCCGTCTTACCATCGACATCTCGCCCGAACAGCATCAGGCCTTGAAGGCCCTCGCTGCGTTGGAAGGCAAGACCATGAAACAATATGCATTGGAACGGCTATTGCCCGAACTAATGCTGTTCCCAGAAGACATTAAGATGCGAATTTCTGATCAGCGTGAACCGGCATGATCACACTTTCCCGCATATTAGTGTCCCGCATATGCACCTTAGGACTTTGGGGGCAGGGGTCTGCTCGGGGCCACTCGCCTGCCCCGCATGTCAGGAAGAGACGTTGATGGCCCAGAAGGATTATCTCGCCGCACTGCTATCGGATGAGGACGCGAAAGAAACGTCCTCCGGTGCGGTAAATACACACGTCGCCGCGCCAGCACCCTCCCCCACCCCCCGTATCCGCAGCACCACCTTGCTTGGCCGAGAAAGCGCGCTAGCGCGGATCGCCAGCGGTGAAGTTAAACAGGTGACACAGGTTCAGCTCGATCCGGCGCGAGTCCGGGTGTGGTCAGGAAACGCCCGGTCTTACGAGCACCTGACGGAAGCGAATTGTCGCGAGCTGATCGACGCCATCATTGCCGAAGGGGGCAGAAGGTG